>JAKSDJ010000904.1 GCA_022360155.1 Chloroflexales bacterium
GAAAAAACGTTATAATTTAGTTATTTCAGCATATGGATCTGGAATAATTAACTTAAATTTTACCAGAGATTCAGAGGAAACGAGGAGATTTAGGCGCCCCTGTGTGTGCTTGCGGGTGCGGCGGCGCCTGGGCGCCGCGCCTTGTTTGTAAAGTTAGATCCACGTAAACTTTCGCAAAATATCACAACATGTCGTATAATAGCACTACCCGCGCTATGTTGAGTTATAGTTGCATACCGTCAAGGTAATGTAGCCGAAGCGTATTGCAGAATATTGACCTAGTTGCTTGGGCTCAAGCAGCGGTTCATCAACTATAACGCCAGGCTCCATAATTGTTTTGGGTAGAGGGTGTGGGATGTCTCTATTACATTGTAGCCCCTGCCAGAGCTAAGTCTAGAGCGGCAAAGCATCCTCCCGATCGTCCACGGTGTAAAACGATAAAGGCATTGTGAATTATGAAGGATGCTCTTGATACGTTTTTTTCAGTGTTGTAATTCAGAGTTGGTCGTCAGCATCGTTTTGGAATGACCCCGTTCGACTTAGCCATATAGAATCGCCAACGACACCTTTACGCTCCCTGGTATACTAGAGTTGAAAGTCACTTGTAACGCCCTTATCCGGAGGAAGACCTCATGGCTGAAATTATTCCGCTGTACCTGCCCACTGATTCAGCGAATCAGGAACCATTCAAGGAAGGCGCGTGTAAGCTCCACCCGCAGACGATGTGTCCAGCCTTTGGCGCATTGCGGGTGCTCGCGCGGATCGAAGGCGCACAACCGGCGATGGTGACAGATACGGGCTGCCTCTATGGGCTAACCTTTGTGACGCACTTCTATGCTGCGCGCAAGAGCATTGTTGCGCCCGCCCTGGGCACCGCCGAGCTTTCGAGCGGGAAGGTCCAGGAGGCTGCCAATGCCGCCATCGCCGAAGCCGCCGCCGAACCGCACGTGAGCGTTATTCCAGTGATTTCGCTCTGTGTTGCCGAAACGGCGGGCCTTGCCGAGGAGTTGTTGCCCACTGAAGTTGACGGCAAGCCGGTTGTGCTAGTGCGCGTGCCGGCCTATGCGATTCACTCGCACCCAGAAGCAAAAGATATCGCCTTGGCGGCGGTGATGCGGCGCTTTATCGATACCAGTGCGACCGAACCAAACACTTTGGTGCTGGTGGGCGAGGTCTTCCCCGCCGACCCGCTGATCATTGATGGGATCGTGCGCAAGATGGGCGGTCGTGTGTTGACCACGCTCCCTGGCCGCCACGTCGATGAGTTGAAGCTGGCCGGGCGCGGTGCTGCCGTTGCGGCTTTGCATCCCTTCTATCGTGAGACAGTCGCGCTCTTGCGCGAGCGCGGTGTTGGCGTGGTCAGCGGGGCGCCTATTGGCGCTGATGGTAGTGCGGCGTGGATCCGCGCGGTCGGCGCAGCGCTCGAACTCGACGAAGACACGGTCGAACAGGTGGCTGAAGCCGAAGAACAGCAGGCCCGCGATTTCTTGAAGACACAACCGCTCAAGGGCGCAACGATCCTGATCTCTGGTTACGAGGGCAACGAGATGCTCTATGCCCGCCTGCTGATTGAAGGCGGCGCGCACGTGCCCTACGTCAGCACCAGTATCGGCACGAGTATGCTGACCGCCGCCGACGAAGCCTGGCTCAAAGCCCACGGCGTCGAGACGGTGGTCTACCGGAAGGCAATCGAGGATGATATGCAGGCGATGGAGCACTGGAACTTCGATCTCGTCATTGGGACGACGACCCTGGCTGCCCACGCCAAGGAGTTAGGCATTCCTTCGGTCTATTACACGAATATCTTGAGCGTTCGCCCGCTGTTTTTATCACAGGGTATGATCGCCAGTATTAGCTTCATCCGCGATCTGATCGACCGAAAGCCGTTATATCGACAGATGCTGGACTTTTTTGCCGAAGAATAGCTAGAGCCCGGATCGTGTTGGCGCTTTGTGGCAGGAGACATCGAATGGCTATCAATCTTATTCGCGATATTTCTGATACCAGTTCTTACTGGGGCGCGTCGTGGGTGTTTGGCTGTTTTCCCGACGCCCACATCGTCTGCGACGCGCCCATTGGTTGTTATAACTTGTTAGGCATGGCGGTGACCGACTATACCGATGCTCTGCCGCACATGGCGAACCTCACGCCGACGAGTATCCGTGAGGAGGACGTGATCAATGGCACCGCGCAGGCGCTCAAACGTACCATCGACGACTTGCGTGGCCTAGGTCGCCTGGATGGCAAGCGCTTGATTGTGGTCAGTACCGCCGAGAGCGAAATGATCAGCGCCGACCATAAGCGCTACCTGGCGACGCTCGATGCCGACGCCCGTTTCTTCTGGAGCCAGTCGCTCGAACAGGACGAGTGGATTGGACGCGACCGCGCGCTGTTGTTTGCCTGGGAAGAGTACGGCAAACCGTTTGTGGATGCTAACCTTGAACCGGAGCCGCACAGCGTCAATATTATCGGCCCGTCGCTCGGCTGCTTCAATGCGCCGGCTGACCTGTATGAGGTCAAACGCCTGATCGAGGGAATCGGCGGCAAGATCAACCTGGTCTATCCCTACGCGGGCAGTATTGCCGCGACGCCGCAGCTTGCCAACTCAGTTGCAAACGTGGTGCTCTATCGTGAGTTTGGCGAGCCGCTTGCAAAAGAACTGGGCAAACCCTACCTCTTTGCGCCGTTCGGGGTGCTGGGTACAACCGCGTTCCTGCGAGAGCTGGGTAAACTCATTGGTGTGCCCGATGAGCAGGTCGAGGCATTTATCAAGGCCGAGAAACGCGGCGCCTTGCAGCCGGTGTGGGATTTGTGGCGCGGCCCGCAGAGCGACTGGTTCGCCGTCGTAGACTGTGCGATTGTTGCCGGGCGCAGCTATGTCGAAGGGCTCAAACAGTTTCTCGGCGAGGAGTTGGGCATGAAAGTAGTCTGGTCATCTGGGAGGCCGCGCCGCGAGGATGAGCCGGACAACATCGAGATCCGTAAGCGGCTGCATGCCCGCGCCCCGGCGTTTGTCTTTGGGAGCATCAACGAGAAAATCTATTTGGCCGAGGCCAATGCGAAAGCCAGTTTCCTGATCCCGGCGGTTTTTCCCGGCCCGGTGGTCCGGCGCACCACTGGCACGCCCTTTATGGGCTATGCGGGTGCAGCCTACTTGATCCAGGAACTGGTCAACCGCTTCTATGAGAGTGTGTTCAACTATTTGCCGGTGGAAACAATAAGGAAAGCTGAAGCTCCTGGCCAATCGCAACCCGCTGCGCAAGTGCAAGGAGGCGCCAGTTCAATAGAGACGATCCCCTGGACCAGGGAGGCGACCGATCGGCTTGATGTTGCGATTCAGCGTGTGCCCTACCTGGCCCGGATCAGCGCCAGCCGCTCGCTGCGTATGGCTGCTGAGCAGGCTGCGCACGCGCGAGGTGCGAACGAAGTTACGCTGGAGATCGTCGAGGCGGCCCTGGCGCATGGGCAATAGAGCGAGCGGGATGTTTTCGCTGCACCGACCACGGGAAGAAACTACACTCTGTAAAGAGAACTGCAATGCATTCCACAGTACAGCCTGGCGATTGATCGCCAGGCTGTACTGTGCATACTATAGATACGGAATGCTGCGCATGTGCTTGGCTACATTCTGTAGAGGCGTGGCTAAGTTGTGCAAACAAACTACGCGATACACCTTCCTTTTTCCCTGGTAAGAGCCTGTCTGAAAAGGTTCGGTCCCCATTCCCAAACCTGCCAGGTGTTGCGCTCCGATTGCCCTGCACCTCACAAAAAGCCTCTAAGCGCCGCACTTGTCGGGCCTTTTTGGGGCTTTTCAAAAAGCTTTTGAGCAGTTGACAAATAGAACTTTTGTGCTATAATAACCCTTGCCTCACTATATCTCAAACTGTATTTTTTGCTGTAGGTAGCCGTCACAGATCAAGCCGATCGACGCACAGAGCGCCAATAGTGTTACTACCGAAAGGAGAGTATCTCATGGCAAGTCACCCAATTGTTCACCTCGAAATTCCGGCACATGATGTCGAGGCAGCAGGGAAGTTCTACGCTGAGGTGTTTGGCTGGAAGCTAGATCTGGACCAGATGTACAACTACTTGCAGTTCCAGTCCGAAGGCGGACCCAGCGGGGCATTTGTGCAGGTCAGTGAAGCAATGGAGAGCGGACATCCCGGCTATCAGCCTGGTAAGATTATGGTCTATATCGCTGACGACAACATGGAATCGACATTGGCGAAGATCGAGTCGCTAGGCGGCAAAGTTCTGATGCCAAAAACAGAAATCCCCCATGTTGGTTGGTTCGGGATCTTTGCCGATCCAACCGGTAACCATGTTGCGTTATTCCGCGGTATGAGTGGTCAGGGTTAACCTTCCCCAGTCTAAAACGATAGCCTTCTTTTGAAACCTGATGCCAATTCGATTTAGACATTCCGCATCGTGTCACCCTGAGCGAAGCGAAGGGTCTCAGC
>JAKSDJ010000392.1 GCA_022360155.1 Chloroflexales bacterium
GTTTTCGCCAGCGGCTACAGCTCAATTTTGGAACGCTTTTTCCGTTGTTACTCCAACTCTATGGCCGACACTACGATTTCTTTTACCACCTCGAAACCATCCTCGAAACTGCTGCGCGGATGTGTTTGGCTCGTCCAGATGAACTCAAAGCCCTCGACGCCAAGCGCGAAGCCAATCCAAACTGGTTCCAATCTCAACACATGCTGGGCGGCGTCTGTTATGTCGATCTCTTTGCTGGCGACCTGACCGCCATTCGTGCCAACATTCCTTACTTCAAGGAGCTGGGGCTGACTTATCTGCATCTGATGCCGCTGTTTCTGACCCCGGAGGAGGATAACGATGGCGGTTATGCAGTCAGCGACTACCGTACGGTTAACCCGGCCCTTGGCACGATTGTACAACTCGGCGAACTGGCGAGCGAATTGCGTCACAACGGGATCAGCCTCGTTTTAGATTTCGTTTTCAACCACACCTCTGACGAGCATCGCTGGGCTATGCAAGCACAGGCGGGCGATCCAAACTTTCAGGACTTTTACTTCCTCTTTCCTGACCGATCAATGCCCGACGCCTATGAAGCTAATTTGCGCGAGATTTTTCCTAATGAGCATCCCGGGTCTTTTATCTATCGGCCAGACATCAAGCGCTGGGTCTGGACGACGTTCCATAGCTGTCAATGGGATCTGAATTATGATAATCCCGCGGTCTTTACGGCGATGGCGGAGGAGATGCTCTTTTTAGCCAACCTGGGCATCGAAATTCTCCGGCTCGATGCTGTCGCCTTCATCTGGAAACGGCTGGGAACGAGCTGCGAAAACCTCCCCGCAGCACACCTGATCATTCAGGCTTTCAACGCTCTGGCCCGGATTGCGGCGCCTGCGCTGCTCTTCAAGTCAGAAGCGATTGTGCATCCGGATGATGTCGTCAAATACATTGGGCTCCATGAATGCCAACTCTCCTATAACCCGCTGCTGATGGCGTTGTTATGGAATACACTCGCGACCCGTGATGTGCGGCTGCTCCAATCTTCATTGCAGCAATACTTGGCTATTGCCGATGGTTGCTCCTGGGTCAACTATGTGCGCTGCCACGATGATATTGGCTGGACGTTCTCTGACGATGTCGCCGCTCATCTTGGAATTAATGGTTTCGACCACCGCCAGTTTCTCAACACGTTTTATATTGGGCAGTTTCCGGGCAGTTTTGCACGCGGTTTGCCCTTCCAGTTCAATCCCCAAACCAGAGATATGCGTATTGCCGGCACATGCGCTTCGCTTGCCGGCCTCGAGAAAGCCCTCTGCGAAGAGACCCAACAAGAGCTCGAATTGGCCCTGCGCCGTATCATCCTGATCCATAGCGTGCTACTCTCAATCGGCGGCATCCCGCTGATCTATCTGGGCGACGAACTGGGCTTGTTAAATGACTATCAATACCGCGATGATCCTGCCCGCGCCAACGACAGCCGTTGGGTTCACCGCCCCCGTGTCACTGAGCAAGATCGGGCCAGTCGTGTCGATGAAAGCAGTATTGCCGGATGTTTGTATCCACGGCTGCATCGCCTCATGAAGCTGCGCAAGGAAATTTCGGCCTTCGCAGGAAACGCGACCGAGATCATTGACAGCGGCAATGAGCATGTTCTAGCCTATACGCGCTGCTACGACGGACGGCGGGTGCTTGTGCTGGCTAACTTCACAGAACATGAACAGAGCATTAAGTTCAATACCATTCGCATTCATGGGCTAAGCTATCGCTTTTTCGACTTGGTCAGCGACGAACCGATCCCAATCAACGATCTGAACCTCGCACCATACCAGTTTGTTTGGCTCCAACCACTCGATGCGTAGAGTCAGGCTGTGTCGCTCACAATGCTCCGCGCACTGCTCAGGTTTTGCCGAGGCTTTTCGGTCAGTTCTGAGCGCCTGCCCGATACCCCGCAATCTGTTGCTATCCGCTTATATGCTGTCGTAGATGCTTTTGGAAAAAATTAAAAAATTGTTAATATGCACTTAACATGTATGGTATACTGTCATGTGCTATGGACAGTGTATCAATCACAACATTGACTTGCCGAGTGATCGACGCTGGCTGCATCGAATACCAATCCGCGTGGGATTGGCAGCGTCGGCTTGTCGCTAAACGCTCGGCAGGACAGTGCCCCGACACGCTGTTACTCCTCGAACACCCGCCGACGATTACCCTGGGTCGCGCCGCAAAGCGTGAGCATGTTCTTATCGATGCGGCGGAATTGGCCCGCCGTGGCGTCACCCTCGTCGAGAGCGACCGCGGCGGTGATGTTACGTACCATGCGCCAGGTCAGGTCGTTGGTTATCCGATCATCAAGCTATCGCGGTACGGCGGCGATCTGGGTCGCTACGTTCGCAACCTGGAAGAGATTGTAATCCAGGTGCTGACAACGTATGGCATCGCAGCCGGGCGTATCCCTGGTCTGACCGGCGTCTGGGTCGAGGAGTCCGAGACCGCAAGCAGCGAGTTTGATTTGCTCGCGGCAAACATCCGCCGCCCCAACCAGGCTAAAATCGCGGCTATCGGCGTCAAGCTTAGCGCCAGCGGCGTTACCGCGCATGGCTTTGCGCTCAACGTTGACCCGGATTTGCGCGGCTTCGCGCAGATCGTCCCCTGCGGCATTCGCGACCGCAGTGTCACGTCGATGGCCCAGATTCTTGGTGCAGCCCCGTCGCGCGCCGAGGTTATCGAGCGTGTTATAACAAGTTATCGTGACGTTTTTGGAGTAGATTTGCAGCAATCAGACAGTATGCATCGGTAAGCTTCCATAGCAACGCGAGTATCGTACTAACCATATTCTTGACCGTGTTGAACGGCGCCCTTGGGCAAAATCTGCTCCAAGGGTTTGTTTGTCTCAACCATTATCCAAGCACCTATGAGCATCCTAGCCACAAGCGCTCTGTTCGCATCTGTTGTCGCCCTCTTACTTGCAGGTTATATCTTTGCTGAAGATACAAGCAGCCAGATGCATCGCATTGCTGCGATACGCAGCTTCAGCGAAGCGATTGTATACCTCTGCGCCTTCCAACTGATCCAAGCCGACAGTTATGAAACTGCCGCTTTTTGGGGCTACAGCGCGATTACCGTCCTCCCTATGGGAGTAATGATTTTTCATTCCGTTTGGCATTGGACCGGCAATATACTGCAACATCGCAAAGTGCTGGTCGCTGTCTACTCGTCGGCTGTCCTATTGATTATCGGCCATGTTCTCGTTGGCGATTTTCCATAAAAAGACTCCTACCTTGTAGTTAGTACCGCCTCGCCACGGCGCGGGGACTGCCGACTTTAGGCGGCAGGGGAAGTGCCGGGCTGCCACGTTTCAATCGATACTTGACGAGTGTCAAACAGCGTGCTATCCTTAGCACATGGGTTCGATGCGCTACAAACAGCACGCGGGCGGCGTTTACACGTTGCATTACCACTTTGTTTGGTGTCCCCAATACCGATGCAAGGTGTTGCACGGTGCGATTGCCTGAAAGAGTTGCTTCACGAAAAGGCGAATGCATTGGGCGTTACCGTCGAAGGTTTGGAAGTCCTACCCGATCACGTTCATCTGGTTGTGGCCGCATCCCCCACCGACGCGCCGCCGTATCTCGTCAACCAGTTTAAGGGCTACACATCCCGCGGGTTGCGCGCAACGTTCCCTGGCCTGAGAAGCCGCTTGCCGTCGTGGTGGCGTAGAAGCTATTCCGTCGGTAGCGCCGGTCACGTCTCGACTGCAACCATCCAGAAGTGCATTGAGCAACAGAAGCGGAGCTAGACCGTGCGCAAGGCATTCAAGTACAAGTTGTATCCAACCCGTCAGCAAGACGCCGCGATGAGCGCCATGCTCGAAACGCATCGGCGGCTGTACAACGCTGCGCTTGCCGAACGCAAACAGGCGTGGGAACAAGAACAGCGCAGCGTGTTCTATGGCGAACAGTCGGGGCAGTTGAAGGTGACGCGCAAAACCAATTCCTTCCTGGCTGCGACCAACTTTTCCAGTTGCCAGGCGACCTTGCGCCGATTGGACAAGGCGTTTCAGGCGTTCTTCCGCCGCGTGAAAACTGGCGAGACGCCGGGCTACCCGCGCTTCAAGGGGCGCAACCGCTTTGATACGGTCGAGTTTCCGTCCGACGGAGACGGCTGCCGCTTTGATGGGCGCTGTGTCTCTTTCCAGCACATTGGGCGCATCAAAATCAAGCTGCATCGTCCAATTGAAGGCCAGATCAAGACGATCGCCTTTAAGCGTGAGGCCGATGGCTGGTATGTCGTGTTGTCGTGCGACCTGGGTGATGTGAACGTCACGCCAGCAGGCGGGCCTGCCGTAGGGATCGATCTGGGCCTGAAAGCCTTCCTGGTTACGTCGGACGGCGAGTGCGTTGCACCGCCACAGCACTATCGGAAAGCGCAAGCCGCGTTGCGCCGGGCGCAACGGAAGGTTGCACGGCGGCAGAAGGGCAGCACGCGGCGGGCCAAAGCCGTTCATGCGCTGCAAAAGCAGCATCAGCGAATTGGCAATCTGCGGCGCGACTTCCACCACAAAACCGCTCGTGCGCTGGTCACACGCTACGGCACAATCGTTCACGAAGATTTGAACATTCGGGGCATCGCCCGCAGTCGGCTTGCCAAATCCACGCTGGATGTCGCGTGGGGATCGTTCTTGCAGATCCTGTCGTACAAAGCGGAAGAAGCTGTTGCGCCGCGTCACGCGGCTCGGTATCGCCCTTTCAGAGGGCTGTGACTGA
>JAKSDJ010000762.1 GCA_022360155.1 Chloroflexales bacterium
CCTCGGCGCGGCCCTGCTGGCCTGGTGGATGTGGCTGCTGGATAGCGCGGGCTTCCCCTGGTCGCCCTGGAGCATTGGGGCGCCGCTGCTGCTCGGCACCGGGCTGGCCAGCGCGGTTGCCTGGCAGCGCACCTGGGCGCGCCGGGTGCTGCTGGCGCCGGCGCCACGCCGCCTGGACTGGCCCTTGCTGGGCTGGGCGCTGCTCGCCGCGCTCACCGGCGGCGCGCTCGTTCAGGCCGTGCTCATGCCCTTCACCGACCGCGACACCTGGACCATGTGGGGCCTCAAGGGGCAGGCGTTCTTCCTCGATGGCGCTATCGCCCCGGTGCTTACGCTCTATCGGGACAGTGACGCCCATCATGCCAGCTACCCGCCGGCGCAGCCGCTGGCCCACACCTGGCTCTATCTCATGATGGGCGGCATCAATGAGCGTTTGGTCAAAGCTATCTTTCCCCTCTGGTACCTGGCTGGGGCGCTGGTGACCTGGTGGGCCTGCCGGCGCTGGCTCGCCCATCCGGCGGCCCTGGGCTGGACCTTGCTGCTGGCCACCACGCCGCTGGTGTTGGACCACGCGACGCTGGGCGCCGCCGACCTGCCCTTGGCGGTCGCCCTGCTCCTCGGCGGGGTCGCCCTCGTCTGCTGGATTGAGTCGGGCGAGCGCCGCTGGATTCTAGGGGGCGCAGTCGCGCTGGGCGCCGCTGCCTGGATCAAGCTGGACGGCAGCTATCTCGGCGCGGGGCTGCTCAGCGCGGCGGTGCTGGTCCACGCCAGCGCGTGCGGGCCGGACCGCGCCCAGCGGCGCCGCGTGCTGCGAGCCGGCGGCCTGGCTTTCGGGCTCTTTGCCGCCCTGGTCGCGCCATGGCTCGGTTCCACCCGCCTGCTTGAGCTGAACGACGTGCCCGATCTGGCCACGTTCGCGCACGACCGATGGGCTTTGCTCCAGGAAGGGGCGCGCGTGATTGGCGCGGAGGTGTTCTTCAGCTACCATAACTCCAGTATGGGCCTGCTCGGCGGCGGGTATGGCATCTTCTGGCTCATCTGCCTGGGCGCGCTGGGGATGGGGTGGCGTCGCCTGCGCCATGATGCCGTGCTCTGGTTTCTGCTGCTGGCGGTGGCAGGCGGCTTCCTCTTCTACCTGGCCATCTATACCGTCCGACCCTACTATTCGGTCGAGCGCTACCTCTTGCATCTCGCCCCGCTCGCCCTGCTGGCCGCGGCCCGCGCTAGCCGGGGCGCGCTCCATCCGCATGCGCGCGCTGGGATGCCTGCTGCCGAAGCCGTCGGTCATCCCCGGTCGCCCACCCAACCGTCATCACCCCAGCCGCCCCGCCGGCGCCGGAAAGGAAGGCGGGTATGACCGGGACACCCGCCCCATACGCTGCCGCGGGGATCTCCATCCTCGTGCCGGTCTCCAACGAGGCCCTCAGCGTCCAGCAGACGCTCCTCCAGCTTGTGGCCATCATGCGGCGGCTGGGCCAGCCCTACGAAATCCTGGTGATCGACGACGGGTCCACCGATGCCAGTCGCCAGGTCATTGCCGCGGTTGCCGACCCAGCGCTGCGGGTGATCACGCACCGACGGAACCAGGGCTATGGCGCTGCGCTGACCCATGGGCTGCGCCAAGCGCGTTTCCCGCAGCTGGTGATCACCGACGCGGACGGGACGTACCCGCTGGAGCGCATCCCCGAGCTGCTTGCGGGGCTCGACCAGCACGCGATGGTCATTGGTGCGCGTACCGGACGGCAGGTCCATACCGCGGCGGCGCGCCGCCTGGTGAAATGGGGGCTGCACCGGCTCGCCGAGCGGATCACCGGCCGCGCTATTCCCGACCTTAACTCGGGCTTGCGGGCGATGCGGCGTGCGGCGATCCTGCCCCTGGAACCCATCCTCCCGCAACGGTTCTCGTGGACGTCAACCGTGACGGTGGCGCTGCTCTTGGGCGGGCAAGCGGTCGCCTTTGTGCCGATCGATTATCACCGGCGGCAAGGGGTTTCGAAAGTGCATCCTATCCGCGATACGCTCCGGGCGCTCGGGTGTATTCTGCGCGCCGCTGCATTTGGCGCTGCCCAGCGTCCCGGCGTGGGGCAAGACACCGTCTGAGGGAAACGGTTGCGCGCAGGCGCGGTCTGTTCCATGCCGCCGCCGCGATCGACCGCTATCGCGCCATTGGGGCCGCTTGCGTTGGTGCTCCCGTAGTAGCATCCCCGCAGCAGCGCAAGCCGGGCGCTGCAGCATGCGCGCCCCCAGCAACGCCGTGGGCTTCCTGCGGCGCGTCCGGCTTCGGCAAGCAGCCCGGGAGCGTTAGGGTGAACTCCGCGTGGGCGGGGAGCGATGGGTTGGAGCAGTGAGCAGTGCCGTTTCCCCTCGCCCCTCGCCCCCTCGCCCGCCCCCTTGATCCCCCACTCTCAAGTGTAGACTTTTTTGCCAGAGCGCATTCTGATGCGGAAAACGCCCCTTTCATGTAATTCGTCATGTTCCACGCCCGAATGCGGAATTCGTCCATCGAAAGGTAAAAAACCTACACCTGAGGGGATCAAGGGGGGCGGGAGCGGGGTCAGGAGAGAGGGTCAACCCGCACATACCAACGCCCCAACAC
>JAKSDJ010000798.1 GCA_022360155.1 Chloroflexales bacterium
ACTCTCGTCGAGGGCCAGCTTGGGAGAGGGGGTCGGCGTCGTATGGAAAATCGCATCGCCGCCTTACAGAACCACTACATCATCTGTGGCTATGGTCGGGTTGGACAGCAAATGTGCCTTGAACTCATGCAGGAGAATCGGCCATTCGTCGTCATTGACAACGATCCTGAACGTACCGAAGCGCTACGCAACGCCGGGCGCCTTTTTATACAAGGCGACGCCTCCAACGATGCAATCCTGCGTCAGGCCGGAATCATGCACGCCCAGGGCTTGTTGACCGCAGTGGCAAGTGATGCAGCAAATGTCTACGTCACCCTCTCGGCGCGAGCGCTCAATCCCGACTTGTTTATTGTCGCCCGAGCAACAACCGTTGAGGCTGGACACAAACTGACCATGGCCGGAGCCAGCCGGGTTGTCTCACCCTACATCCTGGGCGGACGCCGCATGATCAGTTTGGCGCTACGCCCGGCAGTTATGGATTTCTTGGATGTAGTGATGCACAGCGCTGATGTAGAGCTCTGGATCGAAGAGGTGAAAATAAGCGAAACCTCTTCGCTGGCCGGCGTCTCGGTTGGCGAGGCCGACTTGCGGGCAAGAACGGGGATTAACATTCTGGCTATTCGCCACGCTGATGGAAAGCTTACCGTTAATCCACACACCGAGACCGTTATGCAAGCCGGCGATACGCTGATCGTGCTGGGTGTGCAGGAAGAATTACGCTACTTGCGCCAGCCCCAAAGCGCTATCGCCGATGTGGTCGAGCAGTCGCAGGATTAGCCATTCGGCGGCGCCCTTGTTATAATGCACACGGCGTTTGTCGATATTGAAGTAAGAAGGGGGAGGTATGGAGCAAGCGCCACACTTGAGACCACTCGATCTGAGCGACCTCCTAGATACAACCTTTCGGCTATACCGCAACAATTTCCTCACCTTTTTGGGCATTGCAGCGCTACTGCAAACGCCGATGCTCATCCTACAATTGTTAATAGGAATATTCCTGAATCGCGGCATTTCCACCGACATGCTACAACTGATGCGCGAGTTGCCAGCATTTGATCCTGGAACCGACTCATTTGCTGACCTCTCTATAGGCAACTTCGCCGCCTATATAGGCTTTTCGTTAGCACTTGGGTTGATCCAAGCAGTTGTTGTACAACAGTTGGTCAATGGCGCGCTTGCCAATGCTATCTCGCGTCGCTACATGGCCCAGCCGATCTCGATGTTGGAGGCCTACAACATTGGATTAAGCCAGATTGTGGCCTTGATCGTCGCCGGTTTGATTGTCTATATCATTACCGGCTTCATTGCTTCGGTTGTATTTGGGTGCGGCTTGTTGGGGTCCGTTTTTGTGATGGGGACTTTCGTCCAGCAAGTTGGCGTTGGAGACGGGATTGGCATTACCCCTTTCATGATTATGGCCCTTCTGTTGCTTGGCTTATTGGTGTTGGGCATAGGCCTGGTTCTCCTTGTCGCATACGTTGCGATACGACTTTTGTTTGTTCCGCAAGCTATCATCATTGAGAAAAAAGGGGTCATCGATAGTCTGCAGCGCAGTTGGCAGTTGGTGCGCGGCTCGTTCTGGCGCGTTTTAGGGATTGTGCTTGTGATTTACTTTTTGATCCAGATTCTCATATTCATTCCCACATCGAGCCTTGAATTTGCCGTTGGGGGGGTATTCAACACCCCTGATGCCTTTGTACTTCGGCAGAGCATCTTAACTGTCGTTGTCTACTTAATCCAAATTCTGGTGCTACCATTTAATCTTATCGCCTACACGCTGCTTTACTATGATCTGCGTGTACGGAAGGAAGGCTACGATCTCCAACTCCGTGCGGCGAGTATATCATCTACTTATCAATCACAACCATGACCAGCTTGGCGACAATAAGAACCAATTCGCTTTGGCATCGCTGCTCCGGCGCCTTGCAATCAAAGGCCGCTCGGCTCTATTTCCTCATTGGGATTATGGCTCTAGCATGTTCGATCTTCTTTACGTCGCCAACACTCGCCCAGAGTTCAACACCCGATCTGCGCACCTATGAAGGCTGGTTGCGCGAGGCGTTTACTGCGGCCCAACGGCGTGATCGTCTTGGTTTGGAAGAAATCGCCCCCCAACTGATCAATACAACCCATGTGCAGCTTCCTGTCAATGCCACGGCGCCAGTCGATAATCGCTGGTTGGAAGAGGCGCTTAATACCACCGAGCCGGATTTTCCCTTGATCGCCGATCGTCTCGGCGCGTTGATCGATGCGTTGGCCCTACCTGACTCAACCGTTCCCGCTAACGCCCAACAAGATCTACGCGATATGCTCAGTCGCCCGCCCTTCGCACATGAAGAATCGCGCGGCGCCCTGTTGGGAAGCTTGCTCGACTGGCTCTTTAATCTGCTCAACCGGCTATTCAGCCCCTTTGACAATGTTGGATCAGTCCCGGGCAATACTATTGGTCAACTGATCGTTTTAGCCGGCGGCATGCTGGTTTTGGGCGTTCTCATCTATTGGATGTTGGGATTACGCCGCACGTTGACCGCAGAAGCCCAGGTCGCCGTCGATGATGATCCTGAAGCAAACCTGACCGCGAACAGCGCCTTTCAACAAGCTAACAACCTGGCCCGTGGCGGTGATCATCGTACTGCGGTACGCTATCTCTATCTCTCGTCGCTGCTTTGGCTCGACGAGCGCGGTTTGCTCCGCTACGATCGGGCATTGACCAATCACGAATACCTGGAGCGTTTGCGCGACAATGCCGAATTACGCACGCAACTCACCCCTATCATCGAAACATTCGACCGGGTCTGGTATGGCTATGCGCCCCTCGATGCTCAGGGTTTTGCTGCATACCAACAGCAAGTGGAAAGATTGCGCAAACTGCGGAGCAGCGCTTGAGAATGCGGGCATCTTCCGAAGCGGCTCGTGTTGACGCTTTAGGTATGAAGATGAGAAGAAACTTATAATCGAAATGTGGTCAATCTTGTAAGAATAGTGCTGAATCGTTATGCGACGGTATCGTGACCTGTTCATCCTGATTACGCTCTTCGCCACCCTGGTAATCTTTACCATTATCGGACCGGGAAATTCGCGGGACGATGCATTTGAAACACGCCCAACCACCTACTCCAGCGCACCCGGCGGCGCATTGGCGTTGCTGCGTTGGCTCAACGAAGATCTTGGCTTCGAGGCGCGCCGTTTGGAGTACACTGACTTTGCGCTGGATGAACGCACCGATGCATTCGTGATTTTAAGCCCTTCGGAACCTATCAATCGCACCCAGGCTGATGTTGTGTTGCGTTGGGTGGCAGACGGCGGCACACTGATCCTCGCCGATGACCGCCCACAACTGTTCGTTGCGCGCAACGCCATACTGGACGAGCTCGAAATCGCCATGAACGCCATCGAGGATACCATCGAGCGCGCCGCAGTCGTGCAACCAGTACTGGATGCACCACCACTCCAATCGGTGCTGGCAAATACCAGTCAAACGCTCGAATTCAACCGTGCCGATGTCGCCCCCCTCGTTGCACAACCCGATGCGCCAATCCTCGTGGGTCTTAAACTCGATTTTGGCTACATCTACATCAGCTCGACCAGCTATCCTTTTACAAATGAAGGACTACGTGACGAGCAGAACTCGGCGCTCGTCCTGAATCTGCTGCGCCGTGTGCCGCGTGGCGGCCAGGTGTTGTTCAATGAGTATCACCACGGCTTCGTTGAGCCGCCATCGCTGCGCAATCTGGTGATGAGCAGCCCTTGGGGATGGGGTTTGCTCTACGCAATAGCGATCGTTGCCGGCTATCTCATCTTGACGGGGCGGCGCTTTGGACAACCGGTGCCGGTCCGCGTCGAAGTGGAGCGCCGCAGCAGCGCCGAGTATGTGGAGAGCATGGCAGACTTGTTTCAACGTGGCGGCAAGCAACATTTCATTTTGCTCCACTACCACCAAGCTTTCAAACGACGTTTGGCTCGTCCCTACGGCATAAACCCTCGCCTC
>JAKSDJ010000958.1 GCA_022360155.1 Chloroflexales bacterium
AATTTGCTGCCGAGCCATCGTGGTGGCAGCGCCGATTCCTGGGCGCAAGCACCCCGCCTAGCCTCATCGGGCTGCGGCGGCAGCTCCAGCGGATTGGCAGCGACCCCCAGGCCAAGGGCGTTCTCCTGGTGTTACGCAATCTTTCCCTTGGCTGGGCAAGCATTGAAAGCCTCCGTGGCGAGATCCACGCCTTTCGCTCGCGGGGCAAGCGTGTCATCGCTTACGTTCCGAGTGCAGATACGCGCGATTACTGCGTTGCCTGCGCCGCTGATGAAATACTGATGCCGCCGACTGCCTATCTGAACTTGCTGGGTGTGCGGGTCGAGGTGATGTTTCTGCGCGACGCGCTCAAGTCGGTTGGCATCGAAGCCGAAGTCATCGCTGTCTCGCCCTACAAGACCGGCGCGGACCGCTTCACCCACGCCGAGATGTCGGAGGAGAACCGCGAGCAACTGGAGCGCCTGCTCGATAGGATCTACACAGCAATTGCAGACATGGTGTCCGCCGATCGTAAACTGGCTGTCGAACAGGTGCGCGCCTTGATCGATCAGGCCCCGCACACCGCCAAGGCGGCCCAGGAACTTGGCTTGATCGATGGAACGTGTTACGAAGATGAAATCGAGACACGCCTCGCTGGTTGCGAGTCGTCCACCCCAACTCCCGACACCGAAAAGGCAACGCCATCCAAATCCCCAGCGAAAGTCGTCGTCAAGAATTGGACGGTGGCGCGAAAGATGCTGCACCTGCCCTATCGCAAGCGCCAGCGGAAATATGTTGCGGTCGTCAGCGTCGAGGGAACAATTGTCGATGGGATAAATCGGATCATACCTCTACCGCTGCCGTTGATTAGCGGCACGATGGCGGGCAGCGACAGCATTATCCAGGCGCTGCGGCGCGTCGAACAGAACGAACGGATTGCTGCGCTCGTGCTCCACATCGACTCACCCGGCGGGGACTCGTTCGCCTCAGACCTGATCTGGCGCGAGGTGCAGCGCTTGCGGCAGAAGATCCCTGTTGTGGTGAGTATGGGTAACGTAGCGGCCAGCGGGGGATATTACATTGCCGCCGCCGCCAACGCGATTGTGGCTCAACCTGGCACGCTCACCGGCAGTATCGGCGTCTACTCGTTACGCCCCGTCGTCAGCGAATTACTCCAGCGCGCTGGCGTCAACACGATCGTCTTGAACCGCGGACTACGTACCGGCTTACAATCGGCGACCTTGCCGCCCACCGATGATGAACGCACCGCAATCCAGGAGATGGTTTTTGCGATATATGACGAATTCAAACAGCGGGTCTGCCAGGGGCGCAACCTGAGCGATGCGCAACTCGAACCAATTGCTGGCGGGCGAGTCTGGGCCGGGCAGGAAGCCCAACCACACGGACTGGTAGATATGCTGGGCGGCTTGCCGGTCGCAGTTGCGAAGGCGCGCGAGTTGGCGCAACTCCCTGCCGACCCGACCGCGCCAATCCTGCGGGTAACGCCGGAACGCCAGCGCGACTATCAAGCGCCGCAGCCGTTCCCTGACACCGCCCTCGCCAATCTCCCTGGGCTCCTCGCAGAGGCGTTGCGCCCGCGCATCCTTACCATACTGCCCTGGATTCTCCGCGAGTATTGAAAAACGGCGCTTCTGCACAAGGCTTCATCAACGTCCTGTAATAGGCCGCAGATGTCACAGGTATAAGCAAATCTGCCGCAGATACTGCAGACTGACAGCAGTTTGTAGCGGATTTGCGTTCGCTATTTCACTGTGACTTGGCCCAATCTTACCAAAACGCTCTTCCCAGCCAGTGCTGAATGTGCTATCATTGCTGTAAATTCTTTACGCTTGAACAGCAATTTTCCAATACACACAGCAGAAAGAAGAATTCTTTCCAGCACTAACTGTCCGCCAGTTGTAAGATACAACAACACACTGCATAAGCGGCGCAAGGAGAAAGCTAATGGCTGCCCAGCACGAGAACCTCGACACCATCCAGGCTGAAACGACTGCACCACCGCGCAAAAAACGCTATGCCCGCATCGCCCCGCTCTACAAAGCGATGATCTGGACTTCGTTTATTCTCAATATGCTACTTTTTATTGTTGCCGGCGTGCTGATTGGCATGCTCATTACTCAGGGGCGACAGTTTAACAACACAGCCGGCAGCATACAGGCGTTCGCCGGGAGCAATGTCGCTGAGTTGGAGGATGTGATCGACAAGCTGCAAAACGCAACTATTGTTTACACCGTGCCGCTTGAAACCCGTTTGCCGATTAGCATTGACGTACCGATCAAGCAGTCAACCGTTGTTACGCTGACCGATACGGTTGACTTGAGTGTACCGGCGGGCATTCTTTTCCCTGGCGGCGGCGGCAACCTCAACGCAACGGTCAATATTCAGTTACCCACGGGACTGCAACTGCCGATAGATCTGGATACGACTGTCCCTCTGAACACATCGGTTCCAGTTGCGCTTGACGTTCCGGTCAACATTCCCCTCGCAGAGACTGAGCTTGGCCCGCAATTCGAGCGCCTTGGCGCAATTGTCGATCGGCTGGTCGCGCCTGCCGAGCCGTTTCTGCAACGCCCAGACGTACCGCCCGATAGTAGCCAAGGTGCAAGCGAACAACCATAGCGGATTGCGCCGAACGCCACAGCTGCAAACGCTGCCGCAACAACGCCATAAGGATGCATGGAGATTTGAACCGCGCGGCGTCGCTCGCAACGCCTGACTCTCGCCGCGCAGATCCCCCTGTGTGGAGATTTAACTAGGCTGGTTCGTTAGCATAACAACCGCCAGTGGCGGCAGGGTCAATCTCAAGCGGAATGGCCGACCGTGGAACGACTCGGCTATCGCCTCGACGCCGCCGGCGTTACCTATGTTGCTGCCGCCGTAGACTTCGGCATCACTGTTCAACGCCTCGCGCCAGAACCCGCCGCGCGGCACGCCGATGAAATACCCCTCCCTTGGGACTGGCGTAAAGTTACAAATGACCAGAATCAACGTATCTGTTTTCAAGCCTTTGCGAATAAACGAGAGCGTACTATGCTCCGAGTCGTTCGCATCGATCCACTCGAAGCCGGCCGGACTGAAGTCGAGTTCGAAGAGCGCCGGTTCACTGGCGTAGAGCTTATTCAGATCGGCGACCCAGCGCTGCATCCCGGTGTGAAAATGAGTATACTCGCCGGGATCGAGCAAATGCCAGTCCAAGCTGCTTTCGTGCGCCCACTCGCGCCACTGGGCGATCTCGCCGCCCATAAACATGAGCTTCTTCCCCGGTTGAGCGTACATATAGCCAAACAACAGTCGTAGATTCGCCGCCTTCTGCCAGTAGTCGCCCGGCATCTTATTCAACAACGAGCCCTTGCCGTGGACGACCTCGTCGTGCGACAGCGACAGCACGAAGTTTTCGCTGAAGGCGTAGACCGAGCGGAAGGTCAGCGCGTTATGGTGATAACGCCGGTAGATTGGGTTACGTTCCGTGTAATAGAGCGTATCATGCATCCAACCCATATCCCACTTCATGCCGAAGCCCAAGCCGCCCAGGTAGAGTGGGCGCGAAACCATTGGCCACGATGTCGACTCCTCGGCAATCGTCTGGACATCGGGGTAGTTCTTGTAGATTTCAGCGTTGAAACGGCGCAGAAATTCGATAGCCCTGATATTCTCGTTGCCGCCGTATTCATTGGGTATCCACTCGCCCGCCTTTCGCGAGTAGTCAAGATAGAGCATCGAGGCGACCGCATCCACGCGCAGCCCATCGATGTGATATTTGTCCAGCCAGAAAAGTGCGCTGCTGAGCAAGAAGCTGCGTACCTCGTGGCGACCATAGTTGAAAATGTAGCTGTTCCAATCCGGGTGCCAGCCCTGCATGGGGGAGGCGTGCTCGTAAAGATGGGTGCCGTCGAAGTTGCCTAGCCCATGTCCGTCGCTGGGAAAGTGCGAAGGCACCCAGTCGAGGATCACACCGATGCCATACTGGTGTAGATAGTCGATCAAATACATCAAGTCCTGCGGTGCGCCATAACGGCTCGTCGGCGCAAAGTACCCGATGGTTTGATAGCCCCACGATCCGTAGAATGGATGCTCCATAATCGGAAGAAACTCAACATGGGTAAAGCCCATCTGTTGCAGATACTCGGCTAGTTTTGGCGCCAACTCACGGTAGGTTAGGAAACGGTTACCCTCATCAGGCGACCGCATCCACGAGCCCAGATGCATTTCGTAGATCGCTATGGGCGCGTCCATGGCATTGCGGCGGTAACGGTTTGCCATCCACTCCTGGTCATTCCAGGCATAGCTCAAGTCCCAGACTTCTGACGCTGTCCGGGGCGGTATCTCGGTGCGAAAGGAAAATGGGTCGGTCTTCTCGTCCTGATAGCCATCGACGCGCGAGGCGATAAAATATTTATAGAGCGTGCCATGGCTCAAACCGGGGATAAAACCCTCCCAAATGCCCGACATATCGCGTTGGTACAGGCGATGCTTTTCACGGTTCCAACCGTTAAAGTCGCCAATCACCGATACACGTTCGGCGTTCGGCGCCCACACAGCAAAAAAGGCGCCGGCTACGCCATCGGCAGTCATGGGATGGGCGCCCAGCTTTTCATACAGCCGAAAGTGTGATCCTTCATTGAAGAGAAAAATATCGTCGTCGGTAAGTAACGAGTTGCTTTTCGACACCCTCTGAACCGCTCTATACGCATGCAGATCTTGCATTTCAGTTTTCTGGGTCATACGGATCTAACTTCCTAACTATAATATCTCCGACACGCTTCTCGGCGCATCACAAAAACCTGTTATAATACCTCAGAGCAACGTGATCCTATGATATACAAAAGCCCTACTCCCGCCCTAGACCGAGAGCAGGGCCTCCGCACTCTGAACGGCTTCTTCTATGCCTTAGAACAAGCTTTTGGCTTACTCCGCATATTCTCCCAGCAAATTGAAAATCCCCCAGATTGGTATTCGCGCCCAGGAGGGGCGGCTGTTGAGTTCGTAGCCCAACTCATACACAGCTTTGTCCATCAGATAGGCAGTGAGCATAGCCTGGATCTGATCTCGTGTTGGAGGAATAAAAGACGCCGAAGCGCTGGTCTTTAGATAAGACTTCAAGAACGTGGCCGAGACCCAAGTATACCAGAAACGAGCCCAACGCTCTGTACTAGCAATATGTTCCGGCAGAACGATACCCGATTCGATTTCGTTGAAGAATGCTGTATACGCTGCATAGTGGAAGGAGCGCAGCATTCCAGCGACATCGGTGAGCGGTGATCGCTTGCGCCGGCGTTCACTCAACAGCTTGGCCGGCTCGCCCTCGAAATCGATGATCATGAAGTCATTACCGGTGAAAAGCACCTGACCCAAGTGGTAGTCGCCGTGACAACGGATACGCGCAGTAGAGATTTTCAGCGCCAGCATTTGCTGAAAACAATCGAGAATGCGCGGTTCCAGCTTATGCACTTTTTCCGCATCTGGGCGAGCCGCCTCGGGCAGTTTTGGCAGTGATTTGTGAAGCGACTGGAAAACACGTCCAAGCTGGCTGCGCATCGTCTGATAGACCGAACGCTGATACATGGTCGAGAAGGACTCTGGCGCAAATGACACACCGGTTACTTCAGCAGACAGTGCCAGATGCATCTCGGCTGTGCGCTGCCCAAGCAAGCGCGCCGCCTCCAGATAGTGATCAATCATGTCGCGCGGCAGGTCTGGCAACTCTTCGTCGATCAATTCCAGCAGCGGCTTGTCCGGCGGCTTGACTGCTTCCCGTTCAGCGTACTCCGAAAGAATTCGCTCGAAGTACCCGCTCAGCGTATCGAGTGTGTACTTCCAGGCATCACCTTCATTTGGCACAAAACCTTGTAGGATCGCCAGCGTTATTGGTTCGGCATTGCCCTTACGATACTCGATTGCGCCAGCCACAGGAGGGATGCAGGCAAAGTGACGCTGATCGGTGAGATAGCGCCCAATTTCCAAATCCGGGTTGGCGCCCGCTTCCAAGCGCCGGAAGAGCTTTAGAATAAACCGATCACTATAGATCACTGACGTATTGCTCTGCTCGCCGCGAGCCAACGACGGATCGAGATCGTCCGCCGTCTTATCACCGAGGATAGGTTGAAACGCACTGGTTGTTGTAGCTATCGCCTTGCCTTCGACACCAGGAAACTCGCGATGTTGCGCAATAGCTTGCAACGGCAACAGCGAGAAATCGCGGTCCCATAATGCATCATACAGCACGCCTGGCGCATCATGACCATTCAGCTTGAGTTGGGCGATAATCGTCTGGGGAATATTTTCACGGACGCTTCTGGCCCGCTCGCCGGTTGCGAATGTGATCGGCAAGGCATAGGTTTGCGGGTCGCCTTCCGTAAAGCGCACACTTAGCAAAACCAGGTAAGCCCCTTCCAGGTCATTTTGAGGCATTGCGATTGACTCAATAATATGAACGGCCAGGATCGTTCGCGACTTCCCGCCAAACCAACGCCGCTCCTTGATGTAATTGGGAAACACCGACTCTAAAACCGCTTTGCCCGAGCCTTGAACGATATTGTCCCAAACGCCAACCACATTGAGCACCGGCAGATCTGCCCAATGCACTTCTGCCGCCACAGCTTCGATCAACTGCGGTTCGAGCGAGAACCAGAAGAACGCATGGGGCGCTAGGGTTAGGAAATAGGGAAGTTCGCCGATGGGCGGAAACAGCGTGCGCCCGAACATCTCAACCGGAACCATGCCGCGATAGGCCGACAGATCGATTTCGACAGCCTGGGCAAAACGTGACAAATTGGCGATAACCATGATCAGCTCGTTCTCATAGCGGCGCAGGAAGACGAGCACTTTCCGGTTATCGGGATGCAAGAACTCAAGAGTGCCGCGACCAAATGCCTTATGGCGCTTGCGTAACGCGATCAGCCGCCGCATCCACCAGAGCAGCGAGTGTGTATTGTTCTGCTGCGCTTCGACATTGACCGCTTCATAGTGGTACTCTGGATCAATGATAACTGGCAGGTAGAGTTGCTGCGGGTTTGTCCGCGAAAAACCGGCATTGCGATCAGGGCTCCATTGCATGGGCGTACGCACGCCGTTGCGGTCGCCCAAATAGATGTTATCCCCCATCCCAATCTCGTCGCCATAATAGATCACCGGTGAACCAGGCATCGAGAAGAGCAGCCCATTGAGCAATTCAATGCGCCGCCGATGATTGCCCACCAGAGGAGCAAGTCGTCGCCGGATGCCTGCGTTGATCCGCGCCTGCGGATTTTGGGCATAGACACGGTACATGTAGTCTCGGTCTTCGTCTGTCACCATCTCCAGGGTCAACTCATCGTGGTTACGCAGGAAAACCGCCCACTGGCAATTCTCGGGGATCGCCGGCGTTTGGCGCATGATATCAATGATTGGAAAGCGATCTTCCATCCAAACCGACATAAACAGCCGTGGCATCACCGGAAAGTGAAAAGCCATATGACACTCGTCGCCCTGGCCAAAATACGCCACAGCATCTTCTGGCCATTGATTCGCCTCGGCCAGCATCATGCGACCAGGATATTTCGTGTCAATATGAGCGCGCAATGTTTGCAAAAACTGATGGGTCTCCGGGAGGTTTTCGCAGTTCGTCCCTTCACGCTCATAGAGGTAGGGCACTGCGTCTAGGCGCAGCCCATCAACACCCATATCTAACCAGAACTCAAGGACTTCGAGTACAGCTTTATGGACATCGGGGTTATCAAAGTTAAGGTCCGGTTGATGTGAAAAGAAGCGATGCCAATAATATGCTCTAGCCACTGGATCCCAGGCCCAGTTTGAGTTTTCTGTGTCGGTAAAGATAATGCGCGCTTCCTGGTATCGATCCGAGGTGTCGCTCCAGACATAAAAGTTGCGCCATGCGCTGTCCGGCGGCGAGGTGCGCGCTCGCTGAAACCAGGGATGCTGATCGGAGGTATGGTTAATCACCAACTCGGTAATAACCTTCAAGCCCCGTTTGTGTGCTTCGTCAAGAAATTCCTTGAAATCGTCGAGGGAGCCATACGTCTGATGTACATCCGTATAATCCGACGTATCGTAGCCGTCATCACGCAACGGAGACGGCGAAAAGGGCAAGAGCCAGATTGCAGTGACACCCAGATCCCGCAAATAGTCCAGCTTACTGGTCAGGCCCTTAAAATCGCCGATCCCATTACCGTCACTATCGGCAAATGCACGGACATGAACTTCGTAAATGATCGCATCTTTGTACCAATCAGGCTGGATGTCTACGGTCTGCTCATCGAATGGGAAGTGTTCACTCATCGTTGTCTTGACCTATCTCCGCTACACACCAATACATTAAGAAGGAACCAATTAGAAGCAGCGTTTATGGAGCAGCGCTTCATGCCTACGTTCAGCGGAGTGCAACTGCTGCGCCGCCCTATGGTGCAGCAAACCCTTGTTCCAGATCGCTCGGCGGCGCATGCCGCCCCGCATTATGGCTGTTCAACACGGAATATATGCGCCGCGACATTGTGGGGGCGTAATTCCACATAATTCCACGACCAGGTCTGCCAGGTATAGGTCGCCCCAGTCAGCAGATCGTGAACCATATAGGGTCGATTGGAATCGATCCCTAACTCATTCAGATCAACCCCTACCCATCCAACCTGCGTATGAACGGGGTCAAAACTAGCGACGACGAGAATAAGATTGCTGTAGTCTGGGGTTCGCTTGCTATAACAGATTATTTGCTCATTGTCGGTGGGATGGAAGCGGATGCTCCAGTCGCTCTGCAGCGCCGGGTTTTCGCGCCGAATCCAGTTCACCCGTGTCATGAGGTCGCGCAGGCTATCGGGATGGTCCAGATTCCAGTGCCGAAGCTGATACTTTTCCGAGTCAAGGTATTCTTCGCTGCCTGGTTCACGCGGTATATTGACGCACAACTCAAAAACAGGCCCATAGAGTCCATAGCTAGCCGTCATGGTTGCCGCTAATACCAAGCGGATTTTGAACGCCGCCCTACCGCCATGCTGCAGAAACGCATGCAAAATATCCGGCGTATTGGGCCAAAAGTTTGGGCGGAAGAACTCGCGCACTTGGGTCTGGGTCAGTTCAGTCATATATTGGGTCAATTCCCACTTGCTGTTGCGCCAGGTGAAATAGGTATACGACTGGGTGAAGCCCAACTTCGCCAGGTTGTACATAACCTTGGGGCGCGTGAACGCTTCGGAGAGGAAGATCGTCTCGGGATATCGTTGCTTGATACTGCTAATCGCCCACTCCCAAAAATAGAACGACTTCGTGTGCGGGTTATCAACCCGGAAAACATGCACACCCTGCTCGATCCAGAAAAGCATGACACTGCGCAGTTCCTCCCACAACCCCTGGGCGTTGGTCGTCTCGAAATTGATGGGGTAGATATCCTGGTACTTCTTGGGCGGATTCTCGGCGTACTGGATCGTTCCATCCGGACGCTTGACAAACCATTCGGGATGCTCAGTTACGTAGGGATGATCGGGCGAGCATTGGAAGGCGATATCGAGGGCAATTTCCATACCTAGATCACGGGCGCGCCGGACCAGATAACAAAAATCTTCCAGCGTGCCCAATTCAGGATGAATTGCCTTATGCCCGCCCTCGGCGGCGCCAATAGCCCATGGACTGCCGACATCGCCCGACTGGGCGACAACCGCATTGTTCTTGCCTTTGCGAAAAGCCCGGCCAATCGGGTGTATCGGCGGCAGATAGACAATATCAAAGCCCATCGCCGCCACATAAGACAGGCGTTCGGCGCAATCGCGAAAAGTGCCGTGGCGCACCGGTGTAGGCGAACATGAGCGCGGAAACAATTCGTACCAAGCGCTGAAGCGAGCGCGCAGTCGCTCAACGGTCACTCGCAGTTGCTTATCATACGTATACGCATACCGAAGGTCAGGATAGCGCATCATCAAACGATATAGATTATCGTCTAGGGCAAGCTGCGCCCTGTCGAACTGAGTCTCTTCGCCATGCAGACGCGCAGCAATCGATTGCAACTGTCGCGCCTCCTCGCCTTGCGCGCGTTTACTCGCTGCATCAATCAGATCGGCGCCGATTAACAGATCGACCGAAACATCTTGCCCGGCAGCCAAGCGCTTCTGGAGATCGCGGCGCCAGGTTTTGAAATGATCGACCCATGCACGTAGCGTGTAGACATATTCGCCCATCTCTGTAACCGTAAACGCGCCACGCCAGCGATCATTGACCAGGAATTCCATCGGTGTCTCGCACCAGTACGATTCTGTGCTTTTGCGGTACAAGAGTACCGCCATAACTGCATCATAGCCATCAGCAAAAATATCCGCTTCGACAACAACCTGTTCGCCGATAACCCGTTTGATGGCAAAGCGCCCACTATCAATCTCGGGTTGAACTCCCTCAATAATCGCTCGATGCTGTTTGACTTCGGTTACAGCTACACCCCCGTCTCGCTGTGTCACGGTCTCTGTAATCACGATAGATTTTCCCCATAGCGTTTCAACAATCGCCGCGCACCCTCACATTTCAGCCTGCATGCTCCTGATGAACCATAACTATTCTGCAGTCATTGAGTTGCCGCGCTTTACGCAGACACAATGACAATCCCAACAGCGTATCCGCTCATTACCTGATGGTTTTGATCATGCAACCAGGGTCAAAGACGGGTGAGTTAAGCCATGCCACAGCAGTCTCTCATACATCGTCTGCGTTCATCACTCGCGACTATACGAAGTCACGCTGAAC
>JAKSDJ010000631.1 GCA_022360155.1 Chloroflexales bacterium
ACCTGGCGCTTGTTCACGGCTTTCGGACACAGTCCTATTGGGCCGAAAGCATACCGATCGACATTGTGCAGCGTTCGATTGAGCACTCGCTGTCATTTGGCGTATATCGTACCGCGCAGCAAGTGGGTTTTGTCAGGGTGATCAGCGACTACGCCACCTTTGCCTATGTTGGCGATGTGTTCATTCTTGATGAACATCGCGGCCAGGGACTGAGCAAGTGGCTGATGCAGGTTGTTACCGAGCACCCAGATCTACAAGGGTTGCGAATGTGGCTGCTTGCGACCAGAGACGCCCACGGGCTGTATGCGCAGTCTGGCTTCGAACCGCTTTCCGCTCCAGAGCGATTCATGGTCAAGCGCGACCCGGATGTTTATAAAAGAGGCTAGCTGATGATCATCTGGTTGACTATTCTTGGTATGGCCGTCGCCACCTTTGCGATCCGCGCAATTCCCCTGCTCGTTATGCGGGGTGAGCTAGCATCCTGGTTACAACGTTGGCTTGCTACTGTGCCCGTTGCTGTCTTCGTCGCGCTGATCGTTCCACCTCTGGTGACAACTGGCGATCCCCTCGTTTTCTCCATTGGCCCAGCGCTACCGGCAGGTATTGCCGGGGCGCTGATAGCCTGGCGCACGCGCAATGTGCTGTTGACGATTGGCGTTGGCATGGCGACCTTCTGGGCGCTGCGCTGGATGGGGCTCTGAACATCCCGGTTTAGAAACATCACAGTGCTGTCAACACCTACGCTGGAGTCGATTCCATAAGATCCCATTGATTGAGGAAAGCAAACGCCGATCAGCCGTAGATTAGAAAGTATCTGCGGCTGATCGGCGTTTGCCTGTTCGATATTATGCGGTGTTCAGTTGGGCGCTCGCTATCGTTTGGCGTGTATCGCGTGGTGCAACACATGGGATCAGTCAAACATGTAAACGTGGAACGCATAAGTCGCTCAATCGCTAATGAATATGCTGTCTAACATATATGCGTACCTTTCGTATGGCAGATACTTGTACAAGCTGTAATACGTGTACTGCAAAACATTACTGGATAGTACGACAACGCGCCATGTCATGCTGAACGACGTGGCGAATCTTCTGGGAAGCGGGTGCGAGACCCTGCGCAGCGCCGGCCCTGAGCGCAGCCGAAGGGCTCAGGGCGCCATGGTCGACGGCGTTCCAACGAGGTGGGTCTGGCAGTCTCGTTGTAGTAATAGTCCTACAAAAGCTAGATAAAAGCAAAGAAAAAGAATGTGCCTGCAATTTTTATCGTTTTTCTCGACATGGTCTTTCAAATTTGTAATAATTTGCTGTGACTACGTTCACTTAATCAATATTAAACCGTGAGGGTCAAAGCGCCCCATTTAACGAGCAAAGGAGTATGCGCAATGGCAACCACAATGACCTCAAGCGTAGTTTTGTCGCACGTGTCATACCTTTGAACATGATGACAGTCTGATCATTTATGCGATTGGATAAGCGGTCGAGATGCGAGCCGAACGTTTACGTTTCCACCGGCTGTCTCGGTAACCCTGATTTGAAAGCTGAGCGTTATGTCTCAGATACGTTTCGTCGATAGAGATCGTGCGAAGCAACTGCTTGCGTCAACGCTGCTGTACTACTGCGTGCCAACATTGGCGTTTGCCCTGGATGCATGTCCAATGATGAGCCACGGAAAAGTAGACAAAAGAGCGCTGCTGTAAACTGCGCCTGAGCAATTTTGAAGATACGCCCGATGCAGAAGCCCAGTCGCCGTTGCAGTCAGCAGAGGTTGTATCATGATCAAGACATCGACCCACGCGGATCTGTCCGCCACGCAGCGCCACGTCGATCCAAAGACGCTGCGCCAAGCGGCGAGTCTCGACCTCCCGCCCCAACAGAGCCTGTTCCGCCGGATTGGCAAGCATCCTGTGCTGATGCATTACAATCGCCTGATTGCCCTGGTTGTGCTGGTGAACCTTGCGTTTCTAGGCTTCGCAATAATGGATAGTCCCGCAGGGATAAGCAGTGTCCTTAATCTGAGCACATTGTCGAACCTGGTTCTGGCTCATTTCGCGCTGGCCATCCTTATTCGCCAGCAGTATTTTATCAATCTCTTGTTTTGGCTCGCAACCCGCGCGCCGACGAGTTGGCCGCTTGCGATCCGGCGGCGCTTAGGCAAGGTTTATCACCTCGGCGGGCTCCACGTTGGCGGCGCGGTCGTTGGAACAGTCTGGCTGGCGTTTTTTGTCCGATCCCTCGTCTTTCACGTGACCAATGGCTTGCCAGGCGTCTCCATCGGCACGGTGGCGCTGACCTATGCGCTCTTGCTGGTGCTCATTCTCATGGTCATTATGGCGCTCCCGCCGATTCGCGCTTGCTATCACAACAGCTTTGAATTGACCCACAGCCAAATTGATGCTAAATGTACTGTAACCGTTGGATTCATGTTTCGGAGTATGCAGGTATTTGGCCCAAAGATGGAAGTCAGGGCCATATCTGGCACCCTCGTCACAAAGATTGATGAGGAGGATTTGCGAGGCATGGTGGCTGGTAAAAAGCCCATTA
>JAKSDJ010000480.1 GCA_022360155.1 Chloroflexales bacterium
CGCGCCCCACGGGTCGTAGCCCACACTGCCCAGGGCCATCCCGGTGTCGTCCAGCATCATGCGCACCGAGTCCAACGCGTCGCCCAGTTCCCAACTGCGCACCCCGCTGGTCACCGTCGCCAGGCGGGTCTGGCCATACAGATAGGTAGCCGTGGTCACCCCCTGGGTCGCGCGCAGCACCTGGCTGAGTGCGGCGGCGAGATCCTGGGTGTACAGGGTCGCGCCGCGCTGGGCCAGCACGCCGTCGCCGTGGTACGTGGCGCTGACGCCGCCGCTGCTGGTGACCCGGTGCTGCGCGGCGTCACCGTAGCTGGTCGTCCCGTCGCTCAGAAGATTATCGGCCGCGTCGTAGCGGTACCCCGCGTTGGTCACCTGGTTAGCGGCGTCGGTTCTGATCGTCGATACCAGCACGGCCGCACCCATCTGCTTTCAGCGAAGCTGCTATCCAGGTGCTCGTCATCGACGATCAGGTGCGCTTGCTGGTTTTCACTATCGCGTGCGAGGAGTTGGTCCGATGGATGAACGAGCCTGCTCCCGCACCAGCATCAAACGGATTGGGGAAGCCGCTGGGCAGTATCAACCTGCTGTCGGTCAAGCCTGTCGTGCAATAGCTCGTGCAGGGTTGGGGAGAATGATAGCCTGAGTTGTCGCGCGTGCCGATGATGCGCGGAGTCTGTCAGCCATGCAGGCGTCCCTCGCCATCGTCCATCCGGACTGTGCAACAGTCTCGTACGTCGCTCAGGTGATACGGGATGACGTATTGCTATGCAGAAGATCGCTTTGTATCAACATATGGATCGTCGAGTAGACGATCATAATACTCGCTATTAAATGCATAGACGCCGTTCAAACATGCCAGTATATACGCTAACACCGGCGGCGGATACACCGTTTGTGCCGGATGTGGCTCTATCGTCCGACTTCGGAGAATCGTATGCACCGCATCTACCAGTGCGTTATCTGCAAGCGTGCCGGCATCGAGGAAATAGCCCGCGGGCAGAAACCACTTGACCGCGTCATAGGCTTGCGCCGCAGTGACTTCGCCCAGGCAATAGCGCTCAAAGGGGCGCCGATACCACGCTTTTGCCACCGGCACACATTGGGTTGCGGTCGAGGTTTCCACCCACGGGAGAATGGTCAGGTCTAAGCGTTCGCGGCAGACCGCTATTTTTTGGCTCAGCTCATGCTGATCGCTAAAGTGCCATTGTTCAAACAATTGGGAGCCGCCTAAGGGCAACGGCGGCCGCTCCTCGTTGGGCAGATATCCCGCAAGAAAGGTCCGTGGATTACTGATGCGGGGGCCAAGAAACGCCTCATACGGTTCGGTGCCATCATAGCGAAGCAATTGGACAGAGAAGTGTTGGGTTGCTGCGCGAGGATGCGCGCTGTACCCAAGAATAACGTGGGCATACCCAAGCGAATCAAGGGATTTGATGTAGGGCAGAAAAACGTCTTCCGGTATCGCCGGCGGTTGTTGAGTTGCAATGTGTGCTTGCAACTCGTATCCCTGATCGGTCAGCATGGGCTGACCGTGTGTATGCCAGATCTGACGAAACACGTCATTCATGAAGTTCCCTCATTGTCGGTTCATGGCTCGGATAGTGCTTCCATCGGGGCTGATGGTCATCCTGAACGCAGCCAAGTTACTATGTTGGGTGCGACACGCACCACTCCGTTCAGCATGACAGCAATGGTTCAATCGGCTTTCCAGGGCATACGCTGCACCATAATCAGCGAAGGCTTCCTGATGCATGGTAGGGTGTCGAGTGCGACAACGAGACGTCCAGGCGCACTGCGTTGGCACACCATCGAGCGTGTCATGCCGAGTCCTTCCCCGCGTACGCGGGAACCAGCGCTCAGGATACACGCAGCGACAGGTCTCGGCCCCCATGAACAAGGCTTCACTGCACCAGTCCTGAGGCCTTCGCGAAGCCGGCCCTGAGCGCAGCCAAAGGGCTCAGGACCAGCTCCCCTCATGCATCCCCGCGTCGGCGGGGACCAGCACGTCGCCCAGATACCAAGTCTGGCTCAGGGTGATGTCCAACGTCGCACTATCTTCCAGCGCTTGAGGCGCTGGAAGATAGTGCGGGAAGTCTATGGAGAGGATATGAACAATGAAACACGCTGTGCGTTTCTGGAGATCTCCGACGATGATAAGGATCCAGATAACAAGAATACGCCTTCTGCCCCAGCCGCCACTGCCTCTTCGGTGATGGAATCTGGACAGAAAAAAGACAGCCTCGTCACCTTCAGCAATTCATGTTAGAACGGTGGTTCGGTATACACCTCTGGCGGCTCAGGTTCTGGCGAGGCAACAGGCCTCCGTCGTGGCACCTTGAGCGATGCGTTATGCGAATCGAGGTATTCGAGATAGCGTTGCCAGTTCTCATCGAGCCACTTTTGCATTTCTTGGGCATCCGCGCCGGTGAGCTTCCGGATCGGTGGATCATCGTCTGCACTGAATACCAAGAGAATATGATCGTCATATTCAATAATCTCCGATATCGTACTGAGATCAACTGCAATGGTTGCTAATTGAATTGGCTCACGCACGTGCATTATTCTTTCTGAAAACCAAACCAGTATACTGGCGTTTGTGGATCAAGACGCCTCCCATCATTGCGCTGGAACATATACGGCACATAGAATCGTGGATCAACTTCGTAGCGGCGTTTAGCTGTTTTTTTAATCCCCCAGTCTTTGGCGACACCCCCACTGCTACGCCAATGGTCTCGCTTCTTGTTCCGCACATGCTTACGCCACCACTGCTGTGGCACTGGTATGCAACCACAACGTGATCAGCACGTCAATCGCTATTGTCTCTATCGTTCGCCGTGAAGGTCAGTTGGATTGCCGTGCGGATCATTTCTGCTGCGGTAACAACATGCTCTGTTTCCCCATACGCCCACACCTGATCACATATCGTCTTAGGAAGAGTAAGCGGATAGGATATCAGATAGCATGAGGGGGCTGTGTCAATCTTGATACCGTTCTCCATTCGATCAGTGTTCGTTAGGAACAGTTTGATTGCGGAGGTATACGCCCATTGGTCGGCGCCGATATTGCTTGCCTCCAAATGCTGGATCAGGCGCAGCATGGCCTGCGCACGCTGATCATAAAGGATCCCTGGCTCATGCCGGAGGTGTGTGAAATAGTCCTGGAGCCGTTCTGGTTGCTGCGCCGAGACCCGGCGCAGTGGGGTTGTTCGTCCAAACGGTCCGTTCGGCATAGGATCTCCCGACTCCTGAGGGGGTGTGCGGTCTCGTGGGACAGGTTGGCTTCGGCGATAACGCTTCGGGAGTTCGAGACGACCGTGCAAGGCGGTAAGAATCCAGCGAAGCGCCTGGGTCGGCTTGGTCGTCCGGGCGATCAAGCTCGCCTCTGGCCAAGGCGGGTGATAGGCCTCTGGCCAATCAGATTTCAGCTCATAGGCCCCAGCTATGACCTGAACTTGCACATCCGTATCACGCCGTTCTGCGAGATACAACCACACATAGCTATGTTGCGTATAAGCCCAGAGATCCGTTGCCGCAGGCTGGTCTGCCAAGGCGTGGAAGAGCGTCCGCATCATGCGCGAATGCACTGCGTGATCGTCACCAAATCCATCAGCGAATCCCTGGAAAAAATCCATGAGCGTAGATCCCTCCGCGCGCGGCGATGGATTCTTCCATACAATATTCATCTGGCCTTTGCTCCCTATCTAGATGGCCGAATATAGCTCGCTTATGGAGGACTCCACCCATGCTCCATAGCTTCCATGAGCAATTCTACCACCTCTTCTCGCTCCAAAGCTTGCCCTTTACGGTGAAAGACGAGCCGCTTACTGGAACGGGTAAAGTATTTGGGGGTTGTTAGCAGCGTGTACAATTCCCAGGCTGCCCAATCTACTTCCTTTCCGTAAATCCGGTTACCCTGCCGAAATGCTGCCTCGACACTCACTTTGTTGAGATCAAAGTATATGACCTCTGCATTGTCAGCAGCTTCCTCAAAGTAGAATGGGAACCAAAAAGGACCACCTCTATCTTGTACGCGTCCCCACGATTCCCTGGCTCGTCCATCCTTCCACCATAAATGATGATCGGTATAGTTTCTTCCCAAGCTAATAAAGTTTGCCCCAGGACGCCCGAGCCGAGGAAGCAATGCGGCACAGGCGAGGAGATCGCCCAGAGGCGCGAAGCCATCACTCGCAGCG
>JAKSDJ010000260.1 GCA_022360155.1 Chloroflexales bacterium
CAGCGAGGGGCAGGCTGCGCTACTCGAACCGTTGCGCAACACTGCGATCTACCGCGAGGTCGTCGCCGGGGCTGGCGCAACGATCACCCAGATCTTCGACACGCACGTCCACGCCGACCATATCAGCGGCGGCCCGGCCCTGGCGCAAGAGACCGGTGCGCCCTACTACATCCATCCCTATGACGCGATCCATCCGATCGATATGTTGCCGGCGCTGATCAGTTACAACGCACTCAGCGACGGTCAGGAGTTCACGCTGGGCCAGTTCAAGGTCAAGGTGATCTGGTATCCTGGCCACACGCTGGGCCAGGTGAACTATCTCTTTACTGCCCCCACCGGCCAGGCCTACCTGTTCACGGGCGACGGGATTTTCCTGCATTCTTTTGGGCGACCTGACCTGGGCGGCAAGGGCGAAGCGTGGACGCCTATACTTTATAAGAGCATGTTCGAGCATCTGCCCAAATACATTGATGATGCAACGATGATCTTGCCTGCGCACTTTAGCACGCTCGATGAAGAAGCCGGTAATGGCATCTTCGCTGCACCCTACGGCCAAGTCCGCCAGCAGAATGATGGTCTCAAGCCGCGTTCGCGCGAAGAGTTCATCGACTATGTCTTGAGCCACTTGCCGGTCTTCCCGCCCGAGTATGTCGAAATCAAGCGGGTGAATATCGGGCTGGTCACGCCGACGGAGGAGCAGGCAAGCGAGTTGGAGCTGGGCAAGAACATCTGCGCCCTGTCTGATTAGAGCATAGCCGATAACCGATAGCTAATCATGAGCCTGTGGCACACCAGAGCGTATGAAAACAACCCGAACAATGGCGCGAACTATGGGCTATTTTCAGGGTGGCCGATAGCCGATGGATCGGTGCTAGATGGCCGATTGTATGCGTCAGGGTGTTATACAGCCTAATGAATTCAAAATTCATAAGTTGCTATAACGACAGACAAGCCCTGTTGATGGTCAAATTTCATGAGATGACTTCGTGAACTCTGACTCATAACGAAAAACTGACGGACGCCGTTTTTCAATATGCTTGAGCGATGAGAGGCTAGTGCTGAACGGTCAAACAGAGATATAGTTTCTCATCGCCAATAACGATAAGGATGAATCAATGACTACTCAATTCGACCAGACCCTTGATGTCAAAGGGGCGAAATGCCCAATGCCGCTCGTGAAGAGTCGTAAAATGATTAACGATCTGACGGTCGGCCAGGTTCTGCAAGTCGTCGCTACCGATCGCGGCTCTGTAGCAGATTTCCAGGGTTGGGCCAAGGCCGCCAAGAATATCGAGCTTGTGGCCCAGGAGACCGTTCAGGAGAACGGACAGGATCTATATGTCCACTACGTGCGCCGCACATCTTAACCGTCGGCGGGAGGGGGAAGTGAAGGACAAGCCGTCCCTCCCGTAAAACCTGTCAAGCTAAACCGGCTCGTTGGGGATGCGAGTTATACAAAGCAAATTGGAGACCTAAGACCATGACTATAGAGACGATGGATCAATTGCCGGCACAGCGTGACCCTGCCCCTAAGATGGATGTACAAGCATTGCTCGAACGCATTGCTACTTTGGAACAGCGTGTCGCCGAGCTCGAACAGTCGCCCGCGCAGGGCATCGAAGACCGGCTGGCGATGGTCGTCTTCTCGGGTGACTTGGACAAAGCTATCGCCTCGCTGATTATCGCAACTGGCGCCGCATCGATGGGTCTGGAAGTCTCGATGTTTTTCACCTTCTGGGGCCTGGGTGTTGTCAAAAAGCGCAAAGTCTACAGCGGGAAGAATCTGATCGAGCAAGGGTTCACAGCAATGCTGCCGGCTGGCACGGGACAACTCGGCCTGTCGCAGATGAATTTCTTCGGTGCAGGTGCGCAGATTATCCGCAAGTTGATGAACGACCACGCGGTCTCCTCGGTCGAGGAGTTCTTCGACCTGGCCCGCGAGCTGGGTGTGCGGATGATTGTGTGTGATATGTCCCGCGAATTGCTCGGCGTATGTGATGAGGAACTCATCGACGGGTTGGAGTTTGGCGGTGTCGCGGCTTTTGTCGGTGATGCGGCGCGCTCCAAGATCACGCTCTTTATCTAAACTAACAATATTTCTACCAATGGCGGCGGGGTCGCTGGCAGAGGCGGCCTCGTCGTTCCTGCGCCAGAATGAGAGACGAGATAATGTTACGCAGCCTTTTCAATCGAGGACGAGTGCATCAGGAAGAGCATGGTGCAACGATGAGCGTTGAGGAATTGCACCATACCCTTGGCCTGCCCGAACCGCTCCTCGTTCTTGATGTGCGATCGCCCGAAGAATATGCTTACGACGGTCACATTGTCGGGTCGCGCTTGCTGCCGCTGCCCATGTTAGCACTGCGCATTGATGAGTTGCCCAGAGACCGCCCGATTGTTTGCGTGTGCCGGTCAGGGCATCGCAGTCAGGTCGCCTGTGAACTCCTATCCCGACAGGGTTTCACCCAAGCAATTAATCTCAGCGGCGGCATGATCGCCTGGCGACAGGCAGGTTTGCCGATGCGGACAAACTGATTAGCGCCAAACATGCCATGCCATGTGACTGTAAGGAGGAACCATTCCTATGACCACGCAGCACACGTCCCGCGAGGCGTTGGAAATACAAACGAATATTGCGCCAATGCGCACCTATACCGTCAATGATATGATCGTATTGGCAGCGCAGCCACAGCCCGATGACTGGCAGAAACTTGCCCAAGAAGGTTTTCGCACCGTTATCAACATCCGCAGCGACCCTGAGCGGGCCGCAGTGCAGGCGCGGGCCGTCGAAGCCGCCGGGCTGCGCTATATCTACGCGCCGGTTCCAGCCTACGAGCTTGAAGCCGAGGATCTGGATAAATTCGCGGAAATCCTCGACGAGTCTGTGGATGACAAAATGTTTATCCACTGCCGGAGCGGCACACGGGCGGCCCTGCTCTGGATGCTCTATCGTATCGTGCATCAGGGGTGGTCGCCGGAGCAGGCGCGGGCGGAGTTGCGGGCGGCCGGGTATGATGATGATGCGATGGAGACCTTTGACTTCTGTGCCGAAGATTTCTTCGAACGCACTGAGCATCTGGTCGAGTCAACCGACTAGACCGACTAGTTTGTGATCTGACTTTGACCATACAGCACCCCTGACAGCCCTTGGCCTGGGTTGGATTTTCTGCACCCGCCGGTTCAGTCAGGGGATGCGTCTCTTTTCGACCAAAGGATACTGTGATGGCAACACCAAAACCGCTTAAAGATGCCGGCGCATCGGCTCCTGCCAGTATGGCTGGCCTGAAGCGCTACTTGCCTTTTTTAGACTGGCTCTTCCACTATCGACGTCAAGATCTGGTTGGCGATGTGATGGCGGGAATTATTGTGACGATCATGCTCGTTCCCCAGAGCATGGCCTATGCGCTGCTGGCGGGACTTCCGCCACAGGTGGGACTCTATGCCAGTATCGTCCCGCTGATCATCTACGGGTTGTTGGGGACCAGCCGCACGCTGGCGGTGGGGCCGGTGGCGATTATGTCGCTGCTGACCGCCGCTGCGATCGGCCAACTGGCCGAAACGGGCAGCCCTGACTATGTGACATTGGCGCTCATTCTGGCGCTACTGCTCGGCGGATTGCAGATACTAATGGGCCTTTTCCGTGTTGGCTTTCTGGTCAACTTCCTGAGCCATCCGGTGCTCTCCGGTTTCACCAGTGCTGCCGCAATCGTGATCGGGACCAGCCAGCTCAAACATATCATGGGCATCTCGATCCCTAGCACCGAGTCGGTATTCGAACTCCTCCGCTATGCGTTCGAACACGCGGCTGAAAGCAATGTTCTTGTGTTAGGTATTGGGCTGGGAAGTGTGGCAATCCTCTTTTATTTCAAGGATGCCCTGGGCGGCCAACTCAAGCGCTTGGGCCTCGCCGATGCCTTGATTGTGCCGATCACTCGCGGCGGCCCACTGGTGCTGGTAATCCTCGGCACGGTGCTCGTGTGGGGTTTGCAACTCGACCAAATCGCCGGGGTCAAAGTAGTTGGCAGCATCCCCGCCGGCCTGCCGCCGCTGACCGTTCCTACATTTGATTGGGCGCGCTGGCAAGCGCTATTCCCAACTGCGATCACCCTAGCTTTCGTTGGCTTCATGGAGAGTATCTCCGTGGCCAAGTCGTTGGCGAGCAAGCGCCGACAGAAGGTCGACGCCGATCAGGAACTTCTGGCGTTGGGGGCGGCGAACGTTGGGGCGGCTTTTACCGGCGGCTACCCGGTGACGGGCGGTTTCTCGCGCTCGGTGGTCAACTTCACCGCTGGCGCCAACACGGGACTGGCGTCGATGATTACGGCTGGTTTGATCGCGCTCACCGTGATCTTTCTCACCCCAATCTTCTATTTTCTGCCCCAGGCGGTGCTGGCGGCGATTGTGATTGTGGCGGTTTCGACCCTGGTCGATCTGAAGACGCCGCGCCATGTGTGGCATTACAACAAAGCTGATGCCGCTGCGTGGTTGATTACCTTCGTTGCTGTGCTGGCTGTGGGTGTTGAAACCGGCATCATCGTCGGCGTTATTGCGACGGTTGTGCTCTATCTCTGGCGCACCAGCCGCCCGCATATCGCGATCGTCGGGCAGGTTGGCACAACCGAGACGTATCGCAACGTGTTGCGGCACGAGGTCAAGACCTGTCCGCACGTTGTCGCGGTGCGGGTCGACGCGAGTCTCTACTTTGCCAACACCAAATATCTGGAAGATACGCTGCTGCGCGTTATTGCGGAACGCCCGGACGTCAAACACTTGCTGCTGATTGGCAGCGCGATCAACTTTATTGACTTCAGCGCACTCGAAACACTGGAGTCATTACGCCAGGAGCTGCGTGACGCTGGAGTCCAACTCCACCTGGCGGAAATCAAAGGACCAGTGATGGATCGACTCAAGACGAGTGGTTTTATTGAACGAATTGGGTTGAATCGCGTGTATTTGAGTACACACGAGGCAATGAAGTCACTTGCATGCGTATAATGTATCATAGGAAAAGGTTGTGAACAGGTTTCAATGTGAAAGGTTGTGAACAGGTTTCAATGCCAGATTGAACGAGGCTATCATGCAGGCTCCAGCGCACAAACTTATGGCCTCTGTGCCTACGTCAATCCAACACTGGGCGCACGATATTTGGGGCTTTCTCGTCCACCCAGCCGCGCTGATCCGGAGCTATCGACGCGCCGATCTGTGGCCGGACCTGATTGCCGGGCTGACGGTGGCGGTTGTCCTGTTACCGCAAGCAATCGCTTACGCTCTGATTGCTGAATTACCGCCTCAAGTCGGCCTCTATGCGGCGATTGTCGCGGCGATTGTCGGCGCCCTTTGGGGTTCGTCCGCTCACCTTCATACCGGCCCGACCAATGCCGCTTCGTTGCTCGTGCTTGCGACCCTGCTGCCAATTGCCCAGCCTGACACGCCGGAATACCTGGCTGCCGCCGGATTGATGGCCGTGATGGTTGGCGTCCTGCGTCTGTTCCTGGGTTTTGCTCGCCTGGGGGTATTGGTGAATTTCGTCTCGGACTCTGTGATCGTCGGTTTTACCGCCGGAGCAGGCATCTTAATCGGCGCCAACCAACTGCGTCACTTATTGCGTCTGGATATTCCGAGTTCTGATGATTTCTATGTCACAGTAACCCAGATCCTGCAACATATCAACGCGACGCATGGGTTGAGCCTACTACTAGGAGTGGGAACGATTGCCGCAATCCTGCTCCTCAAACGGCTCAACCCGCGCCTGCCCGGCCCCCTGATTGCACTGGGCGTAGCCGCCGCGATTGTCGCACTACTGGGTCTCGACCAGCAAGGAGTCAAGGTCGTAGGGGAAATCCCGCGCAGCTTACCGCCGCCAACAGCGTTGCCCTTGTTCGACCTTGGGCTGATTGGCCAACTCTCGACCGGCGCTTTGGCGATCTCGCTGATTGGCTTGGTGGAAGCGCTTTCGATTGCGCGTTCGATTGCGGCCCAGAGCGGCCAGTATCTCGACAGTAACCAGGAGTTTGTTGGTCAAGGGTTCGCAAATGTCGCAGCAGGTTTCTTTTCTGGATACACCTGTTCGGGGTCGTTCACCCGGTCGGCGGTGAATTATTCGGCTGGAGCGCGTACTGCCTTCTCCAGCATTTTTTCGGGCCTGTTTGTGATGGCGGCGATGCTCCTGTTCGCCCCGCTGACGGCCTACCTGCCGCGCACCGCCCTGGCCGGCGTGATCATCGTCACCGCCTACAGTATGATCGACCAGCGCGAAATGGTGCGGATTTGGCATACCTCGCGCGGTGATACATTCATTATGGTCGCGACCTTGCTCGCGGCGATTCTGTTGCCGTTGCAGTTTGCGGTCTTGGCCGGGGTGCTTGTTTCGTTTGGCCGCTTTATCATCAAGACATCGACGCCAGATGTTGAAGCGGTGGTGCCAGACGAGAATTTCCGTCACTTCATTCGCCAGGATGAGCGCCCGCCCTGCCCGCAATTGGGGATTATCAACGTGAGCGGGCCGCTCTACTTTGGCGCTGCGCATCATATTGAAGCGGGCATCCGGGCAAATCTGGAGCAGCACCCCGAGCAGCACCTGCTCCTACTTCGCCTGCATCTGGTCGACCATTGTGATGTAACCGGCATTCATGCTTTGGAAGCAATTGTGCGCTTGTATCGCAAGAACGGTGGCGATGTGTTCATCGCCGGTGTGCGTCCTGCAGTCATGGAGCGCATGCAGATGAGTAATTTTGCGTCAATGTTAGGCGAAGACCACTTCTTGACTCGTGAAAACGCAATCAGTCATCTCTTCCACAAGGTGATCGATCCATCGATCTGTATCTATGAGTGTCCGGTTCGGGTCTTCGCCGAGTGTCAAGCGTTACCCAAGCAACCCTATAGCCAGGTGCTGACCGAGGTTGCGGCCCGACCGATGCGCCCGGTGCAAACCTGGCTGCCCGATGAGTTGAAAGCCTCGACGGAGTGTCATGATGGCGCTCCAGATGTGCTGTTGATCGATGTCCGTGAGCCGCGTGAGTATCAGCAGCGCCACATCCCCCATGCCCAGCTTATGCCCTTAAGCACAATTGCACAACAAGGGCAGAGCCTGCCAATCGATCGCCCGATTGTCCTGATTTGCCGGGTTGGTCGCCGAAGCCGTCTGGCGGCCTATATTCTCCAGGACATGGGTTACACCGAGGTCGCTCAGTTACAGGGCGGAATGCTGGCCTGGGAGGCGGCGGGCTATCCAATCGCTGTAGGATAGGAGGGTGACAATGAGTGAGCAACCTGATGAAAATCTAGGCCTAGCGATCATGCGGGCTACCGAAGCCGCCGCGCTGATAGCCGGGCGTTGGGTTGGCCGGGGCGACGTGGCGACGGCGGATCAAGATGCCGCCCAGGCAATGAACGCAATCTTACAAACCATTGCGATGGAAGGCAGAATCATCATCGACGAAGAGCCGCATCGTTCTGAAACCGCATTGCTGACCAGCGGCGCCGCAGTTGGGTTGGGGAGCGGACCGGCGATGGATGTTGTGGCCGACGCGATTGAAGGAGTGCGTCTGCTAGCGCAGGGGCTCCCTGATGCGATCTCGGTTATCGCGATGGCGCCGCGTGGTGCAATGCCGTCGTTTGCTCCGGCGCGCTATATGGAGAAGCTGGTTGTTAATGCACGTGCGGCGAGCGCCATCGGACCGGAATGCCTGGATGCTCCGGCGGCGTGGACCTTGGGAGTCATCGCGCGTGCGCTGGACAAACAGGTGCGCGACCTGGCTGTCTTTGTGCTCGACCGGTCCCGCCATCAACTGCTCATCGACGAGATTCGCAGCGCTGGGGCGCGGGTTATTCTGCGCCCAGAAGGCGATGTGGTCGGCGCCTTGCTTGCAGCGCTGCCTAACTCTGGTGTGGATGTGTTGATGGGCGTTGGCGGCATAACCGAAGGCGTGGTTGCCGCCTGTGCCATCAAAGCTCTCCAAGGCGAGATGCTTGGTCGGCTCGCGCCGCAAAGCCCCACAGAACGCGAGGAAACCCTCGCCGCTGGCCTCGATCTCCAGCGGGTCTGGTCGAGCGCTGAATTGGTTGCGAGCGATGATGTCTTTTTTGCAGCAACTGGCATCACCGATGGGCTGTTACTGCGCGGCGTGCATTATCACAGCGTCGGGGCGACAACCCGCTCACTGGTCTTACACAGTAAGACCGGAACGCGGCGTCGGGTCGAAGCCGAGCACTATTGGGAGCAGCTTATGGTGATTAGCCAGGTTGCCTATACCTAAGGTATGTTGCAAAGAGGCGCTGAGCTGAGGAGGCGCTGAGACGAGGAAGCGACGAGCTGATGAGACGACAAGCCTGGGCTTACCGTCATCAGCAAGACCAGGTCCCCAACCAGCAGCTGACCCGGTGTTGGTGTGGCTTGCAGCAATAGAGCTAGCGCGGCTGCAAGCCGTGCCTGCTGCCAGCGTTCAAACGTGTCAACGTATCAACGTGCCAACGTTCAAAAGGCAGACGGGTGATCGTCCGGTCGCCCCTACCGATATTACCGCGCGGGATTGCCAACGTGTCAACGTGTCAACGTTACGAGGTGTCGCGATGTCGCTCTTTGCTACGCTTGTTCTCGACCTAGACCCCGCCATTGGCAAAGCGCTGCTGGGCCAGCTTGCGCCCGACCTGCTCGATCGCTTGCGAATAAGGCGGGGCGGAACACGCCGGACGCAAGCAACCGTAGCGCATCACTGAGATCGGTGCGCTGATCGCCGCGCGCACCCGCCCGCTCTTCGATGCTGCGCGCCTCCCCGACTGTATCTGATGCGTCGGTGTGATCACCATCACAACTCCTTTTCGAACAGATTTTCATCGTCGTCGCGCGGGTAGAAATGATAGTACGCTGCGATCACCTCGGTACGTGAGCAAACACCGAGTTTGGCGAGAATGTTCCTGACATGTCCATCGACAGTTCTTTCGCTGATGCCCAGTCGGTTCGCGATCAACTTATTTGTGATCCCTGTGACAAGTAGGCCGAGAACTTGCTGTTCGCGCGGCGTGAACGCCGTGCGAATGGCAGCATAGCGTTGGTGCGTTGGCTCTTGTTCCTGCGTTCTCAACACCTGTCGCAAGATTTTGGGACTCCAGAGCGTTTCTTCTACTGCTAATCGTTTGAGCGCCTGGATAAGCGTGTTGGCAGTAATCGTATCCCGATTAATTATTCCATCAAACCCGGTTTCAAATGCTTCGCGCAAGAGTTTCTGATCATTGTACCTGTGACCAGACAAGAGCAATGCTCTCAGCCACCGCTCGCTTTCCGCAATCTGGCGGTATAGCTCGTATGTCGTTAGAACATCATTATCCTGCAGATTGATGATAATGATGTTGGGGTCGAATGCATAAACA
>JAKSDJ010000970.1 GCA_022360155.1 Chloroflexales bacterium
CGCGGCTCCCCCACGCATATCGGTGCGATGCCCCGTCCTTCGTCGGCACGCAGCGCCAAGGCATCCACCGTGTGCTCATCATGTCTTCCCTCCCCGCAGGACGGCGGAGGGGGCAGACGTTGTGGATCCCGGGACGCGTCGCCACGATGGTGACGACCGCCCCTGTGGCGTCAATCATTCCAAAACTACCCAAATGATGCAGTTGGTAAGGTACGACGCATGTGAAGCATTCTCAACACATGCAAGTCCAACCGATACGACAAGGAACGTAATGTTTAGAACGTTAACCGGTTGACAATTTCGATAGTATAACAACATCTTTTTAAACTGTCAAATTAGACACTTTATCTAGAGAGGAGGCGGAAGATTTTGGGCGCATGGACTATAGGCGCATACGAGAGGGTTTGGTAGTATGGCTTGTAATGAGGACATAACTCGATGTTGTTATCAGCGGTGTTGATTTGGTTAAGAGTCTATTGTTGATCATTGAGAAAGGGGGTGAGTGTTGAGCGTAGCCCGTACCTCTGCACCGGTGCAGATCAGTATGTTACGGCTTCCTCAGTTTTTATTAAGCTATTTATGCAGTATGGTCTAGCCCATTATAACATGTTGTTTGGTATTTATTATGTCAACTTTGGCGCCTGAAGGCCAAACAGCAAAATTTCTGGTTTTAACTGCTCAAACCCTCACTAAGCAACAAACAAAAACGCCCCGTAATGTTAAGCAGCAGATGGGTCGCTGCTGCGCTGGCAGAGAAGCCTTTTGTCAATGATGCAATAAATCTACATACTGTGCCATTGTGGAGTTGGCGCACTTTTCTAAGCTTATTCATAGTAATCAGATTGAGTAGGCGCCCCATTTTGATATCTGAAGGAGCACGATAATGCGCACATGGCGTAAAGTAGGGTTGGCGCTAGCCAGCGCCCTCGGTCTTTGGATTGCTTTTGGCGGTACTGCGTTTGCCCAGGATGAGTTGACAACCGCTGAACTCGCTGTTGCGCTAGATACGTTATGGTTGCTTGTTGCTGCATTCCTGGTTTTCTTCATGCAGGCGGGCTTTGCGATGCTCACCGCCGGCCTGACTCGCTCGAAGAATACCACCAATATTCTGATGAAGAATTTGATGGACTTTGTGATGTGCTCGATTGCTTTCTGGGCAATCGGCTGGGGTTTGGCCTATGGCGCCTCGGCGGGCGGTTTCATCGGGACTGATCAGTTTTTCCTTGGCGATGCCAGCGAGGAGGGGAGCGTGCCCGTGCTGGCGAGTTGGTTGTTCCAGGTGGTTTTTGCCGGTACTGCAGCCACGATTGTTGCCGGGGCGATGACGGAGCGCACGAAGTTCACCGCCTATCTGGCATATAGCTTCTTGATCTCGCTCTTTATCTATCCGGTGGTGGTGTATTGGGTTTGGAGCGGTGCGGGCTGGCTCAATACGTATAGCGGCAACACGGTCGATAGCTGGGGCTTTACCGATTTTGCCGGCAGCACTGTTGTCCACAGCGTCGGCGGTTGGGCGGCGCTGATGGGGGCGATTATTCTTGGTCCGCGCCTGGGCAAATATGGGCCGGATGGCAAGCCGCGCGCGATACGCGGCCACAATATGTCGCTGGTTTTCTTGGGTGTTTTCATCCTCTGGCTCGGCTGGTTCGGGTTCAACCCCGGCAGCCAACTTGCCATCGCTTCGCAGGACAATGCCAATGCGGTAGCGCTTATTGCGGTCACAACGAATCTCGCGGCGGCGGCAGGTGCGATTGGCGCTTTGATCACCTCGTGGATGAAGTACGGGAAACCTGACATGGGCCAGACGTTGAATGGCGTGCTGGCGGGTCTTGTGGCAATCACTGCCGGCTGCGCCTATGTGACGCCTCTTTCGGCAATTATCATTGGTCTAATCGCTGGGCCGCTAGTGGCCTTTGGGGCCGAATGGCTCGACGCACTGAAGATCGATGACCCGGTTGGCGCTGTTCCGGTTCACCTGATCTGTGGTATCTGGGGGACGCTGGCAGTGGGTCTATTCGCCTCGATCCCGGGCAACACCGGCACGACAGGTCTGTTCTTCGGCGGTGGTACGACGCTGCTCGTTTCTCAACTGGTTGGAGTGGTTGTGGTTGGTCTCTGGACTGCCGTTACTGCTGGCACGGTGTTCTTCCTCTTGAAGGTGACGATTGGACTGCGCGTGAGCGCTGCGGAGGAAGAGGCCGGGTTGGATATCGGCGAGCATGGCTCGGTGGCCTACCCCGATCTATTGCCTATGCCAGAAGCTGAGACAATTCCAGTGCCGGCTAGCAATGTCAGCCGCGCTTCTGCCCAGTAATACGCCTGAACAAACAGATTGAGCAACTGTCATACCAAAGCAGGACCGAACACTATGTTCGGTCCTGCTTCGATGTGATGAGATGATGAGGTGGTGAGGCGATGTAGCCAAGCAATCCATCCACTCGCCGCTCGTCACTCGCCACTCGTCTAAGCGCTCTACCCAAGGCTCTCGATAACAACCTGTGCGGCGTTATGTCCGGGAATGCCCGTCACTCCGCCGCCGGGATGCGTTCCGCTACCGCAGAGATACAACCCCGGCAGCGGCGTCTGATAGTCGGCCCAGCCAGCTATCGGGCGCAGACTATAGGCTTGATCCGGCGTCAGTTCACCGTGGAAAATGTGCCCCCCGGTCAGCCCGAAGCGCTGCTCCAGGTCCACCGGTGCAAGCATCTGGCGGGCGATGATGGCCTGCGGCAAGTTTGGCGCGTATTCGGCGATCTTGGCGATAATGCGGTCGGCAAACTCCTCGCGCAGCCCGTCATCCCAACTGCGACCCGCTGGTTCGTAAGGCGCGGACTGGCAAAAGCATGACAGAACATGCTTGCCCTCGGGCACAAGCGAGCGATCGGTTGGCGACTGGGTGTAAATCTCGATAAATGGCTCGACGCTGGGCTGCCCCCGCTTATAATCCTCCCACGCCTGTTCCAGGTAGGCCATGCTGGGGCAAATGTCCGTCGTCGCGCGGTGGTTCGGTCCATCGCTGCCGGGATAGGCGGTATAGTTGGGTAGCTCGTGGAGGGCCAGGTTGAGTTTGTAAACCGGCCCGCTACAACGATAATTCCGGGCGATATGTTCGCGGAAGGCGGCGGGTAAGGCGTGCTCAGGGATCAGCTTGAGGAAGGTGCGTTTGGGGTCGGCATTGGAAAGCACAGCGTGGGCGCGCAGGGTCTCGCCGTTCGCAAGAACCACGCCTGTCGCGACGCCTTGTTCGACCAGGATTTCACCCACCTCGGCGCTGGTGCGAATGGTTACCCCCAAGTCGCGTGCGGCCCCTGCCAGCGCCTGCGTGATCGCCCCCATCCCGCCGCGGACATAGCCCCAGATCCCGCGCTTGCCAATCGCCCGCCCGACTGCGTGGACCATCCAGATATGGGGCGTCCCCGGCGTGTCCGGGCCAGCGGCTGTGCCAATCAGGCTCTGAGGCGCCATCGCTGCCTTGATCTCTTCGCTCTCGAAGAACTCGTTCAGCAGGTCGGTTGTGCTGAGGAGCATCAAGCGCCGAAAATCGTCTGTGCAGCCGGCCTGCTCGAACATATCCGCGAGTTGGCTCCAGGTTGGCGGTGGGGCCATCAAGGTCGGCTCGATAATATCACACACGCGGTCCCAGAACTCCTCCCAACGGTCGTAATCTTCGGCATCGCGCTGCGAAAATGTTGCGATCTCGCGCTTGCTTGCCGCGCGGTCGCTAGCGTAGAGAAAGAGATGTCGCCCATCGGGAAAAGGCATGAAGTAGGAGGGCTCTTTGGCATAGACCGAAAAACCATATTCGGCCAGGCGCAAGTCGGCGATGATTGAGGGGCGAAGCAGTGAGCAAGAGTAGGAGGCCACGCTGACCCGGAAGCTGGGGTAGATCTCCTCGGTGATCGCTGCGCCGCCCACGGTATGGTAGCGCTCCAGCACGAGCGCCTGCTTGCCGGCGCGAGCCAGGTAGCAAGCCGCGACCAGGCCATTATGCCCGCCGCCGATAATGATCGCGTCGTAGCTGTTCATAGACTCTCCTTATTTCTTGTGCCGGGCATTGGCTTGCTCACTCATAACTCCTCGTTCATGACTTCAAGATAGTACTGATCAAACGCCCACAACAATCCCTCCTGTTGGGCATATGGTCCGGGCGTGTAGACCCGCGAGGCAACGCCAAGCTGTGACAATTCGCAGACATGCCAGTCCTGGCGGTTGGTCATATCCCAAAACTCAACCGCATCGCTCGGATCGAAGCCGGGCTGCGCCATCGTCGCGGGATCGAACAGCCATTCACAGACGATCTGGGTTTGACCAGTGGCTTGTGGCCAGAGGGTGTGAACCATCACATAGTCCGGGTGCATACTGAGCAGCATGTTAGGGAAAATCGAATAGTAGTAAACTCGGCTCAAATCTGCGCCATCGACCTTGCCCAAAGGCGGTCGCGTCGTTTGCCCGCTGGTGGTCATGCTGGCGTGGTTCAAATCCATGTAGCCGCCGAGAAACGGGCCTTCGCTCAGGTCGTTGCGCCCGCTCTGCCATGGAGACAATGCGGCGAGTGCAGGATGGACCAGCGGACAATGGTAGCACTCGGAGTAGTTCTGGACAATCATCTTCCAGTTGGCTTGCACATCGTATTCGATCCGATGGCCGACCTGAAGCGTTGCCATGCGCCACTGTGGGAGGCGCCCGATCAGTGGCGCGAATGCTGTGGCAAACGGCTCGGGTTTGGGGGCGAGGTTGAGGAAGAGAAAGCCTTCCCACTCGGCGATGGCGGCGGTGTGCAGCGGATAGTCGGCTTTGTCGAAGTCGGGTGCGTCCTGCATTACCCGCGCCGTGATCAGTCGCCCATCCAGCCCGAAAGTCCAGGCGTGATAGGGACACTGGATTGTCTCGGAGAAATGCCCTTGCTCCGCCGTACAGAGCTGTGTTCCGCGATGGCGGCAAACATTGAAGAAGGCTCGTACTGCGCCGTCGCGATCGCGCACGACGATCATGCTCTCACCGCTAAGCTTGACGAGAAAGTAGTCGCCCGGCGCGGGGATCTGCTCGACCCGCCCGACCAGCGTCCAGCGGCTGGTGAAGATGCGCTCCATTTCCTCCTGAAAGATCGTCGCCGCGGTATAGTAGTATCCCGGCAGAGTAAACGCACCGCTCTTGATCGCGGCTTTCTGGAAGTTTGTCATAGTAAACCTCGTTGAAACGTTTGATATTCGGACGAAACTATTTACAAGATGCGCTCGATAAAGCGCTGCGTGCGTTCGTCTCGTGGATTCTCGAGGCACTGGCTGGGCGGGCCTTCCTCGACGAAGACGCCCTGGTCCATAAAGATCACCCGGTCGGCCACTTCACGGGCGAAGCCCATCTCGTGGGTGACGACGATCATTGTCGTGCCGTCGCGGGCCAGGGTGCGCATCACCTCTAGCACTTCGCCGGTCAACTCCGGGTCGAGCGCCGAGGTTGGTTCGTCGAAGAGCATCACCTGGGGTTGCATCGCCAGGGCGCGGGCAATCGCCACCCGTTGCTGCTGCCCGCCAGAGAGCTTGCTCGGATAGACATTCCGCTTCTCGGCCAAACCGACCTTGGTCAGCAGATCCTCGGCAATGGCGACGGCATCGACGCGGTTCATTTTTTTGACAACCAGTGGCGCTTCGATCAGGTTTTCCAGGACGGTTTTGTGCGGGAAAAGGTTGAAGCTTTGGAAGACCATCCCGGCCTGCTGGCGCAGCGCAATGATATGCCGGCGGTTTTCCCGAGTCCGTTCGCCTGCCGGAATAGTCATCCCCGCCACGGTGATAGCGCCCGCGTCTGGCTCCTCTAGAAAGTTGATACAGCGCAGCAGCGTGCTTTTGCCCGAACCAGAGCGCCCAATCAGGCAGACGACTTCGCGCGCCGCGACCTGTAACGTAACACCGCGGAGGACTTCCAGCAACCCGAAGCGCTTATGAAGATCTATTACTTGGACAATCGGTTCTTGCATTGGTTCTTGCCTCGGAACGTTAGCAGCCTTCGGCTGCGCCCAGGACAGGGGTTAGCAGCCTTCGGCTGCGCCAGTCCTGAGCGCAGCCGAAAGGCTTAGGACTGGCGTTTGAACGTTCGATCTGCGTTGATCGGCGTGCATTGGCGCCATCAGCGTGCCATTGCAGATTGGCAGCGTATCGGCGTATCGGCTATTTTACCCCTCGCTCTTGCGATCACCGCGCGCCATCCAGCGTTCTAGGCGGGCCTGTAAGAAACTCAAGACAATCGTGAGCAGCCAGTACCATATCGCAGCAACGACCAGCGCCTCGAACAGGTTCTGCCGAGGTGCGCCCGCCTGGCGGGCCAGGCCCATCAATTCCTGCAACGAGATTGCGCTGACCAGAGCCGTATCCTTCTGCATTGCAATAAACTGATTGCCGATATCGGGAATAATAATCCGAAATGCCTGCGGCAACACGATACGCCACATTGTTTGCCACGGGGTCATGCCCAGAGCGTGAGCCGCCTCGGTTTGGCCATAGCCGACCGCCTGGATGCCGGCCCGAAAAATCTCGCTCATGTATGCGCCATAGTTCAGGCTCAGCGCGACGACCCCGGAGGCGAACGGGCTGAGCACCAGGCCAAGTTGCGGCAGGGCAAAATAGATGAAGATGATCTGGAGGAACAGCGGTGTGCCGCGCATCAACGAAATATAGAGGCTGGCTAGGCTGTTCAGCGGGGCAATACGCGAGAGTCGGGCCAGCGCAGAGAGGAAAGCTAGCACGGTTGCACAGAGGATCGAAACGATCGATAACTGGAAGGTGACAATCACCCCGCGCGAAATAAAGAGCCACCACGTTGCGATAAACGACGTATCGAGCTGGATCGTCTCGATCTGGAATGGGCCGATTGCGAACTGGAGCCCGCTAAAAAGCAGCACCAAGAGCAACAACCAGATGCCCCACCAGCCGATTACCTCTAGGTGGGAAAACATGCGGAGCCGCCAACGGGCTACTGCGGTACGTAATTTGTAGGCTGCTTCGGCCATGCCACCCTCCTGCACGAGGACAGGAAGCAGAAAGCGACGATCGTTAGGGACTGCGTGTCGCCTTCCGCCTCCCCGCCCGTTGCCTGATCTACTGCTTGCTGGTGATGTCCACGCCGTAATATTTCATCGAAAGTTCGGCTAAGATTCCATCACTACGCATCTCTTCGATAATCCGTGAAATCTCAGCGGTCAGGCTCTGGGAGTTGAGCGTACTGCTCTTGTCGAGCACCACGCCTAAAGCCTCGTAGTAAACCGGCGCGCCCAAGATCTTCAGCGGTTGCTCCTCGCTGATAGCATTCTCCGCGGTGGGCAGCGCTATCAGCACAGCATCGAGGCGTGCGCCGTCGCCGAGCGCCAGGTCAGCGATGGCGAGTAGGTCGGCATCGTAGACCTGCACCTCGGTCTGGGGCGCTGCCGTGCGGATCTCCTCACCGGCAAGGACGAGCGTGCCATTCAAGTAGTCGAGATAGGTTGTCGCCGCACCGACGCCGACTTTTTTCCCGGCCAGATCATCGATTGATGCGGCGCTGCTGTCCTGATGGACGACGAACGACGCCGGAGTGTAATAATAGGGCGTTGTGAAAAGCAGCGCCTCTTTGCGCTCCTCGGTAACGGTCATCGAACCGACGTTAATGTCCCAGCGGTCATTCCAGCTCCCGGCGGTGACCACGTCGAAGCTAATGTCGAGAAACTCAGCCTCGACCCCCAGGCGATTAGCGATTTCACGCGCGACGTCGATGTCGAAGCCCTCCCAGGAGCCATCGGGATTCTTGAAGCTTTGGGGTTTGTAGTTGGCATCTGTCGCGATCAGCAGTGTTCCGCGATTCGTTACCTCGACCAGGAGATCGCTGGCGTCACCGGCTGGTTCTGTGGTTGGGGCATCTGTTGCGGGGGTCGGCGGGGCGTCTGTTGTGGAAGCGGGCGAGCCATCGGCGGTTTCGTTCGGGGACGGTGCAGCGCCCCCGCTCTGCCCGCAGGCTACGAGCAGGGTTGCCAGCAGCAAAACTGCGAGCAACCTGCCAGGCATCGTTTGCCAAGGTCGATCCATTGCTTACTCCTTACTTTGCATAAATAAAAATAGGCGATGATATACAGCCTTATGGTTTTGGACAATCTAGCAAGCGTCTGCCGCCGTACCGTTATGCGCTAGTTATGTAGCCTACACCGGCCTCAAGGCGGTACGATCAACGCCTGCTTTTGTGTATAGCAAGTATGTCGTTATCAGCTATTAGCCATCAAGATGCTGACAACGGATGTTGACGAATGAATGCATGCCGTTGGCGGCGCCACGATGGCAAAACGCGCTACACCGCAGGGGGCGGCAACACACGACGGGGACATTATTGGATCATTATAAAGTTTTTGCATTTGAGAATTGCCTCAATTATAACGTTGTTGTTCTATCTGTCAAAAGTTGCCATATCGTTATGTTTTTGCGTTTAGACATGGTTTGCAGGTACTTGACAAAGGTATTGGGTGTAGATCTGGAACGATTTGACGATCTCGCATAGTAGCGGGATAATGGGTGTGCAATATATCGGGCTAGGGGCGCCAGGAGAGCCTGGCTGAGAGTGCGACCGGAAACTGTCGCTAACCCTTCGAACCTGACCTGGGTTATACCAGCGTAGGGAAGCGTCATTTTCGATCGCAACGAGCCATCGTTTCCCGAGGGGAAACAGTGGCTCGTTTTTGTTGAACTGCTGCCTGATCGGCTGACTGGACAGAACGGATAGTGTAAACGGAAGACCAATGGAGGAATGCTGCAATGAATGAGACCAACTTTTCCCAACAAGCGTGGAAGGCAATCACACCGATCTATGCTCGCATCATAGAACTGCCCTTTATCCAGGAGCTGATGGCTGGAACCTTGGCGATAGATCGTTTCCAGTTCGACATGCGGCAGGACGCCTACTACCTGCAAGACTTCTCGCGTGTTCTGGCGGTGGCAGCGGCGCGCTCGTCCGACGCCGATATGATCGTCAAGTTTGCCGAAGACGCCCAGCGCGCAATCGTCGTTGAGCGCGCGCTCCATGGTTCTTACTTCACCCAATTTGGCATTACACCCGCGGAAGTCGCCCGTACCGAAGCATCGCCGACCTGTTTCAGCTATACTCATTTTCTCTTGGCGACGGCCTATCATGCGCCGTATGAAGCGCTTGTGGCTGCTGTTTTGCCATGTTTCTGGATCTACTGGGAGGTTGGCAAGCATATTTACGCCCACGCCGCGCCTAATAATCCGTATCGGGCCTGGATTGACACCTATGCTGGCGATGATTTTGGCGAGACGGTGCAGGCGACAATCGCCGCGGCTGATGCTGTAGGAGTACAGACGAGCCCGAGCAAGCGGAACGCGATGCTCCAGGCTTTTGTACGGGCCGCGCAATTGGAATGGATGTTTTGGGATAGCGCCTACTGTCGCGAAACATGGCCGGTGAAACCCGAATTGTAGGAGAGCTTCGTACGCAAAGTGCGGATGGAAGGCAGAGAGGTGGTGAGGCGCGGAGGCGATGGTCCCCGCGTATGCGGGGATAAGGCGGCAAGTATCGTAGGGCGCTTCGCGAAGCGCCCGCTTAGAAAAAGAGGACGCGAGATAGATAGGCTGTGTCGCTCGGCGTCATGGGCAGCGCCGGCGCGGGCGCAACACCACCCAGGGGGATGCCGCCATGACCCACCATGACACGATTGTCACGTTACGGTTACGTTACGGTTACCTACTCTTTTTGGCATATATACTATACTCACTGTCATCGTACCTTAAATACCGCAATACCGCCGCTTGTGTCGCCTACCGATACCCCCCCGGCTGATCGCATTGTCGGTTGCCCGGTTCCCCCCTGTCGCCTTGGGTCTGCAGGGTGTTCGTGCGATTCGGCTCGACGCTTGCATCGCTTGGGCGGCCATGCGCCGCTACGACCCGGCGGTGCTCGCTTGCGGTGCGGTGCGCGAACACCCAATGACGGCGATCGGTGGCCATTCCCGTGGAACGCAGACCGTTGCGGTCTTGAACCGGCGCTTTGCGCAGCCCGCCGCCCGACCGCAACGGTCTGATCGCGCGCTTACCCAAAAGGCATGGGCTGAATACCGTCTGCCGGTGCGCCGCTACCGCATAGCGGAAGCGGTCGGGTTCAGTGTGGTTTGCACTCCGTGTGTCGGTGATCCGCTCAAGTTTAGCCGGCGCGGCTAGTTCGGCGTTGCCTTACAGTTATTTGATGGTGATCCCGCATCGCATGGCGGTGTCGGCTGGTGCGGTCTGGTCTGGAACCCTTGCGGCCACCCTGACGCGGTGGCGCGGTGGACTGAATTGAAAGGATGAAAGGCATGCGTCGTCGCAGCGGTGTCTTGACGTTGGTCGTGCTTGTCGCGTTGCTCGTCCCGCTCTGGCCGGTGGCTCCCCCGGCACGCGCCGCAGCCGCCCAGGTACAGTTGGAGCCGCCCATGCGGACGCCGCTGGACCGTTCACTGCCCGGTGTTTCCCAACCTGTCCCCGAGCCGGAGCCGGTCCCGGCGATCACGCCGCGCCAGGAGGTTTTGCCCACCCTGGCGCTCGATCTGCAGGTGGCTCCCGATCCGCTCACCGTCGGGATGGATGCGACGGTGACCATCACCTCCCG
>JAKSDJ010000194.1 GCA_022360155.1 Chloroflexales bacterium
AGGCTGGGCTATTCCGCGCCAACAACGCCACCCGGTCGCCGCGACCAACTCCATGGGCGGCGAGGGCCTGGGCCATAGCCAGCGCCTGCCGATCAAGATCGGCGAAACTCCAGCGGGTTGCGCCGCACAGCAGCGCCAGGCTGTTGGGCGTGAGAGCGGTGCGGCGCACCAGCCAGTTGGGCATGATTTGGCCGTTTGGTTCAGTAAAAGGTTGATCGGTGCGGGGCATACGTATCACAGCGCGATGTTTGTCCGTAGGAGCACAAGTCGGTCGCCCGTCCATCGGATATCGCTCTGCTTGCTACAACAGCAGGCTAACCGCAAAGAGCAAGCCAAAGAACAAATGCAGGCGAGCCGTGCCCTTGAGCGCGGCGTTGAGTGCGGCGCCCTCGCTGCTCCAGACCAGGCGGATCAGCGCCACCGCGAGGGGCAAGGTCAGCACTGGCAGCCAGAACCACGCTGATGCCGCGCCGGCGAGCCAGCTCACCAGCAGCAGCGGGTAGACCCCGCCCACGAGCAAAGCATACTCGATCCGGGTCGCCCGTTGGCCCAAAATCACTGCAAGGGTGCGCTTGTTGGCGCGCCGGTCGGTCTCGATATCGCGCAAATTATTGACTACCAGGATCGCCGTGACCAGCATGCCTACGGGCACGGCGTTGATCAAGGCGGCTCCGAGCAGCGCGCCGGTATGCAGGTAGGCTGTGCCGGCAACGGCGATCAGCCCGAAGAACACAAACACAAACAGGTCGCCCAGCCCGTTGTAACCGAAGGGCCAAGGACCGCCGGTATAGAGAATGCCCGCCGCAATCGAGAGTAGCCCGATGACCAAGATTGGCCAACCGCCGACGACAATCAGGTAGATCCCAATGAGCGCCGCCAGGCCAAAGCTAACGAGCATGCCCAGGCGCACGGTTGGCGGCGTAATCAGGCCGCTTTGGGTCACGCGGGTGGGGCCGAGACGAGCGGACGTGTCGGCGCCCTTCTGGTGGTCGAAGTAGTCGTTCGCCAGGTTTGTACCGACCTGGATCAATAGCGCAGCGACGAAGGCTCCCAGGAACGGCAGCAATCTGAAAGACCCAACAGCGGCAGCGGTCGCGGCGCCGACCAGCACCGGAACAACCGCCGCCGGAAGCGTGGGCACACGAATGGCAAGCAGCCAAGCGCGCATACGACCAGGATGGGCAGGAGACATGTTCGTTGTCATTGTAAAACTCGGTTTGCAGGTTAACACGTTTGAACGTTCGATCTGCGTTGATTGGCGTCCATCTGCGTCATCAGCGTTCCATTGCAGGATTCAGGTTCACTGGTTGGCATCCTTCGGCTGCGCTCAGGGCAGAGGTTTGCACGTTACAGTCCAGCATTCTCAATTCTCAATTCTTAGCTATCGGCGGTTACAAATTCAAACCTAAACCAATCGGCGGACAAGTTAGCAGGTTGGAAAACCCCAACCTGCTAACCCCAGTCCTGAGCCCTTCGGCTGCGCTCAGGACTGGCGCAGCGAAGGATGCTAACTTGCTAACTTGTTAACGTTTTTACGGAAAACGCTTGAACTTGGAGAAATTCGGCTTGCGCTTCTCCATAAAGGCGTCGCGTCCCTCCTTGGCCTCTTCGGTCAGGTAGTAGAGCAGCGTCGCGTCGCCGGCCAGTTGCTGCAATCCGGCCAAGCCATCGGTGTCGGCGTTGAACGCCGCCTTCAGGAAGCGCAGCGCGGTCGGGCTCTTCTCCAGCATTTCGCGCGCCCACTGCACCGCCGTCGCCTCGAGTTCGGCCAACGGCACAACGGTATTCACCAGTCCCATCTCCAGCGCTTGCTCGGCGTTGTACTGGCGACAGAGGTACCAGATCTCGCGGGCCTTCTTGTGGCCGACGATCCGGGCCAGCAGGGTCGAGCCGTAACCCGCATCGAAACTCCCGACCTTCGGTCCGGTCTGCCCAAAGACGGCGTTGTCGGCAGCGATGGTTAGATCGCAGACAACGTGCAAGACATGGCCACCGCCAATCGCATACCCAGCGACAACTGCAATGACCGGCTTGGGCAGCAAGCGGATCTGGCGCTGCAAGTCGAGCACATTGAGGCGGGGAACGCCATCGTCGCCGACGTAGCCGCCGTGCCCGCGCACGCTCTGGTCGCCGCCGGAGCAGAATGCTTTGTCACCCGCGCCCGTGAACAGCACAACACCGATGCTCTCGTCGTCGCGAACGTGGTGGAAGGCATCCATCAATTCCATAATAGTTTGCGGGCGGAAGGCGTTGCGCACCTCAGGCCGGTTGATGGTGATCTTGGCAATTCCCTCGCCTTCAGCATGTTCGTACAGAATGTCGGTGTATTCGCACACCTGGTTCCAGGCTACTGTCATGTGGTCCTCCATAGTGTAAGTTATAAAGCGGCGACAAGCGCAAAAGTTTTTCTAGCTCATTGGTTGAGCGCAGGCTTGAAACAATACCTTTTGCGCAGGCATTGTTTCAAACCTAACAAGAGTGCCAAGCGCTTCACTTCTAGATGAGATCTGATTTGCCTCCGGCAGGGTGGAAGCGCTCTTTTTCGTATGGCTTGCGCGGCAGAGCCGCGCAAGCCATACGAAATGATTTAGTTGGAACCACGCTGCCACAGCGCGTTCTCATCGCTTCTTCACCTCCCCGTTCTCAAACACACATTGAGGGTGACAGAAAAAAGTTCGCAATGATAATGGACCCGCCATCGGATGCCACATACATTCGCTTGAGTCACTCCTCTCCCATATGCGGGTTCAGGGGCGGACCGCCCCCATGATCGGGACGAGATGTGCCGCATCCTGATGCGACCAGCCTCCCTCTCTCCCTATGTTTAGGGGCGGACCGCTCCCATGGTCGGGACGAGATGTGCCGCATCCTGATGAGGACAGTTCCCCCTCTCCCACATCCCCCCGCGTGCGAGGGATTAAGGGGGCGGGCGAGGGGGTTAGGGAGAGAGGAGCTACAGCGCATCCCAATGATTCAAACCACACCTTCGTCCACATGTTCTATCCACCCTTAAACGTATCCGGGAGAGGGCCGGGGGTGAGAGCCAAAAAGCCCTTCCCAACGCCTCATCCCCTCCGCACCTCGTCGCCTCATCACTTCGCTTCATCCGTCGAGGCGGTCGCGACCGAGTCGAGAAACTCTGTCACCTCTTGCTCGAAAATGTCGGGTTGCTCCAAGTGGATCGTGTGACCGGCATTGAGCACAACCACCATACGCACCCTGGGCAAGGTCTTCGCCATGCGCCGGGCAGTCGCACAGTACTTCGCGTCGAGTTCGCCCACGAGCAAGAGGGTTGACATCTTGATGACGCTCAGTTTGTCCCAGAGATGTTGTTGCTGCCCCGTCCCCATGCCGCGCAAACTGTTCGCCAGGCCAATCGAGCGATTCTGGAGCCGCTGGCTGTGCAGGTTCGCGCGCACCTCCGGCGGCAGCACAACCTGACTATCGAAGAGCGGCAGCCGCTCCCAGCGCTTGACAAAGGCGGCGACCCCGTCGTTCTCGATTGCATCGGCCAGCGCTTCGTCGGAGCGGACCCGCTCAGCTCGCTCGGCAGACTTGTCGATGCCCGGCGTGGCGCTCTCCAGTAGGAGTGATCGCACCCGATGGGGCGCTGCAACGGCAAGATGCAGTGCAACTCTTCCGCCCATCGAGTAGCCCAGCACATCGGCTCGCTCGACTTCCAGCGTATCGAGAAGCGTCAGTAGATCGGCGACACAATGAGCCATACTATAACGCGCCGCGTTCGCTGGGGCATCAGTCTGACCGTGCCCGATCAGATCGGGAGCAATAATCTGGCGGCGGGTCGCGAAGTGTGGGATATGCGCCCCCCAGGTCGCAGCACTTCCGGTAAACCCGTGCAGCAACAGCAAGGGGTAGCCTGATCCGGCCTGTTCGACGTGGAACATGAGATTGTTGACAGCAAGCTTCATGGCTTTTGCTCGAGTCTTTCCAATGCTTGGTCGACTACTTGCCACAGTCCGCGGTGCAACACAACATTGCGATTCCGCTCGGTGACAACCTCGATAATGTGCAACCCGCCCTCAGCAATTCCCCGCCGCGTTGCAGCCCGAAACTCCTCCCAACTTGTCGCCTGGCGATACTGCGCACCATATAGCGCAGCCAGGGGCTGGAAGGTCAGGCCGTGCGGCGTGCCGAACAAGGTCTCAAAATGTTCCGGCTCAGACGCCTGGGGGAGAAAAGAAAAGATCCCTCCGCCGTCGTTATTGAGCACCACAATCGTCATGTCAAGCCCATATTGTTTTGCGGCGAGCAGCCCATTAGAGTCATGGTAAAACGAAATGTCGCCGATGACAAGAACCAGTGGGCCAGTATTGGCAACACTCGCGCCGAGTGCGCTCGAAACCACGCCATCAATCCCATTCGCGCCGCGGTTGGACAGGAACCGGATGGAGCGGTCGCTGCAGGGGAAGAAAGTATCGAGATCGCGCACCGGCATACTGCTGCCGGCCCACAGCGTTGCGCCATCGGGCAGCAACTGGGCAAGCTCAGCAAAAACTTTGCCCTCGAACAGCTCGTCCAGGCTCTCGAACTGGACCATAATCGCTTCACGAGCCAGCCGGTCAGCAGTATGCCACAACTCGGACCATGGCTCTGCTTCAAACTTATCTGTGCGTTGCTGGCGCAAGCTGCTTGCCAACGAAGCACAGAACTGCCCTGGCTCGGCATGAACCGCCTCGGTAGCCAGGCGGGTAGGCTCGTTCCAGCCGGCCCCGCCGTCTACAACGATCTGGCGGCAGCGCTCGTGGCGTTGCAGGTAGAGCAAGAGCGGTTTGGAGGTCGGCATCGCGCCGAAGCGCAGCACAACCTCCGGGACGTGGTCCCCGGCAAATCCGTCGTTACGCAGCACCGCATCGTAACAGTCTAGCACCATGGCGCGGTCGGGGCTGCCGCAGCGCAACCCCGAGAGCGGGTCGGCCAGGATCGGGTAACCCAGCGTCTCAGCAAGCTGGGCTAGCGGCTCGGCGGGGAGTGGATCATCCTGCGGTCCGCAAACAATCAAACCTCGGCGCAGGCCGGATAACTCGGCGGCGAGGATGTTGATGCGCTCTGGGTCGAGGGTGCGCGCCCCAGAACTGATAGCGACATACGGCTGGGCGCTGGAACGCTCGACTGCGGGAACAACGCCATCGCCAAGAACCGGGACAAGCGGTTCACGATATGGGCAGTTCAGGTGGACCGGACCAGCCGGGGCCTGGCTGGCCGTTGCAACGGCGCGACAAGCCACAGTGCGCACATAACGGAGCAGATCGGCTGTTGACTCCGGTTCGGGAAGATCGACAAACCACTTGGCGTGAGCGCCAAATAGCTGGACTTGGTCGACTGTCTGTGGCGCGCCGCAATCGCGTAGTTCGTGCGGGCGGTCGGCAGTGAGCACAATCAACGGTACGCGGGCATAGAATGCCTCGACCACCGCAGGCATAAGATTCGCCGCTGCCGTGCCAGACGTGCAGACGATCGCAACTGGCTCGCCGCTGGCTTTTGCCATACCCAAAGCGAAGAACGCCGCCGAACGCTCATCCAGGTGCATCCAGAGTTGGGCTGTCGGGTGGCGGGCAATCATCAGCGCCAGGGGCGTCGAACGCGAACCAGGGCACACGCAAAAGCGGTACACGCCCGAGCGCGCCAACTCGTCTATGAGTGCGCCAACGAACAGGTACAGGGCGTGTTGGTTCGCGTTGCCGCCGGTCATTGAATACTCCTGCCCAGGGCCGCCAACAACGGGCGTAGTTTCAACTGCGACTCAGCATACTCGCTGGCCGGGTCCGAGTCGGCGACAATGCCACAGCCCGCGAAGAGCGCTGCCGTTGCCCCACCAAGCAGGGCCGAGCGGATGGCAACAGCAAACTCGCCCTCGCCGCGCGCATCCAGCCAGCCAATCGGCCCGGCGTACCAGCCGCGGTCCATCTTCTCGCGCTCGCGGATCAGCCGCAACGCCACGTCGCGCGGTGTGCCGCCGACTGCCGGGGTGGGATGCAAGCGCTCAATGAATTCGAGAATGCTTCGTGTACCGGCGACTCGACCGGAAATCGGCGTAAAGAGATGCTGAACATTGCGTACCTTCATCAGGGTTGGCGTATCGGGGACCGCCAGGTCGACGCAGAGGTCTGCCAGGGCGCTCGCCAGCGCCCGGACCACAATCGCATGCTCCTCTCGGTCTTTCGCGCTGGCGAGCAATGCTGCACCCAGGCGGCGGTCTTCATCTTCGGTTGCACCACGCTGGATCGAACCGGCCAGCGAGGTCGCCCAGACCGCGCCCTCGCGCAGGCGCACCAGGCGTTCAGGCGAAGCGCCAAGGAAACACTGATCGCCACGCGCAACAGCAAAGTGGAAACAGCCGGGATAATCGGCGCGCAGTTGCTCCAAAACCGTAGCCGGGTTGAACGGCTGCACACCAGAGACATAGCACTCACGCGCCAGGACTATCTTCTCCAGGTTGCCGTGTTGTAACTGCTGCACCAGCGAACGCACAACCGCCATCCACTCCTGCGCGGGGAGTGCGTCTTCGACCACGAGAGCCTGATTGGGAAGCGCCAGCTGTGACGAAACGCCATTCGTGCGCTCCAGCACGGGAAGTTCGCACGCGATCGACTGGATTTCCGCGGCGAGCGTGCTGTCAGGATGTAAAATAGTGTTGATCGTCAGCCAATATGTGTCTTCTACCTGGGTATAGAGGTAGCGCGGCAAGACCAGCCGCCCAGCAGGATACGCGCCCCAGAGCGGTGTTGTGGGACGCTGCGGGTCGAAGGCGAAGCCGCCGATCAGGACAGGGCCAGTTCCGGCTACGCCAGGTGCGGCGTCGATCAGGGCGTCCGCGCAGTAGTCGCGCCAAGCCGTGTTAGCAGCGGCAAAGCGTCGCGCACCGGCAGTTTCGATTGTCCCTACGGCGCCAATTCCAGCCATTGCCAAGCCATCCGTCGGGCTAGTCCAGAATAGGCGGTCACGCATTTTCGCACTGTCGCGAGCAAAAAAGGTTAGCGGGTCACTGGGCGGCAGGGGGCGTACTGCGCTGACGAGAACCGGTCGCCCTTGCCGCTGCGCGCGGCGGAGACCGGCGGCAAGCGGCGGGTGCAGATCCCAGGCTGCAAGGTCGTAATTCAGTTCGATGGATACACTCGTCGTCATAGGATGTTGCTACTAGGCCTGCCACGCCAATGACGGAGCAGGGCAATAATCGGCGCCGCGGTCGCAAGGCGCTGGTGCAAAAAAGCGGATCTGCTCACGGCCCGGCAGTCGTGCGTTTGTATCGACAGGCAAACGGCCATGCTGGTTATGCGTTTCCTTTTTGCAGTCCGCAACTAATATGGTCGTAGCAGTCGCTACTGATCATTATAATCCAAACTCGTGGAAAAAAGAACAAACGTGAGTCGTCTGATTTAGGCATAACGCTGGAACGTTAGCCTCCTTCGCTGCGCAAGTCCTGAGCGCAGCCGAAGGGCTCAAGACAGGGGTTAGCGCGTTGGCATGCAGGATGGGATAGAGCCTGCGAACCTGTGAACCTGTGAACTTATGAACCTGTTTTGAGGAAGGGTTTATTCTGCCTGGTCGGGATGGAGGTCGGCCAGACCCTGCCGCAATGCATAGAGCGCGGCCTGGGTCCGATTTGCCAGATGTAGTTTGCTTAGGATGCTGCCCAAGTGATTGCCTACCGTGCGCTCGCTAATGCGCAGCGTCTCGGCAATCTCCAGGTTGGTCAGTCCGCGCGCAACCAACTTCAGCACTTCGACCTCACGTTCCGAGAGGGGATCTTCGGTCGGCGGGAGCGGGGGAGGCTGGTTCAACTCGCGCATCAACTTGAGCGCAATCGTCGGGTGCAGCGACGGTTTGCCCTCGTATACGTCGTAGATGGCTTGCAACAACTGGTCGGGCGACGAGTCTTTCAGCAGATAGCCCAGCGCCCCAGCCTTGATCGCCGGAAAGATTTTGTCGTCTTCGGCAAAGCTGGTCAGGACCAGGATGCGGGTTTTGATCCGTTCCTGCTGGATCTGGCGGATCGTCTCCAGCCCGTCCTGGCGAGGCATAAGCATGTCAAGTAGAATCACGTCGGGCTGCAAGTCGCGCGCCTTCTGGACGGCCTCGACGCCGTTCTCGGCTTCGCCAATCAGTTCGAGCTTCGGCTCGCTCGCGATTAAAGTCTGGAGACCCTTTCGCACGATAGCATGGTCATCGACGATAAGAATTCGGATCAACCCGCCCATAGTCTCTGCTCCCCCGGCGCTCAATGCTGAGCAATACGACCCAGCGTATCCGGCGGCGGCTGCATTTGAACATGCACCCGCGTCCCCTGGCCAGGCGCCGACGTAATAGTGAACAAAGCGCCCAATTTCTCGGCGCGTTCGCGCATACTGATCAATCCGATCCCGCCCCGGTCTTGAGTCTGGACCAGGTCGAAGCCTTTCCCATTGTCTACCACCTCGAGCTCTACTTGCCGATCGTTGGTGCGTACATAAATAGTCGTTGCTGTCGCAGCGGCATGCTTCAGGGCGTTGTTTAGCGCCTCGATGGCAATTCGATAGAAAGCCTCCTCAACAGAGGCCGGCAGATCGATCATCTCGTCGGCCAACACGCGCGCCTCCACACCAGCGCGGCGCTCGACAGAACTCAATCGTTCGTGCAGCGCGCCGAGCAAGCCCTCTTTTTCGAGGGCTGGAGGACGCAATTCGTGGACAAGTAAGCGCATTTCCTTGAGCGCCTGCTGGGCAATATCGCCCAGTTCGGCGAGCGAATCGATCACATTGGGCATACGTCCGCTCTGGGCCAGGCGCCGCCATCCCTCGACCAGCAAGGTCAGACTGTAGAGTGACTGCGTCACCGAGTCGTGGAGTTCGCGGGCCAGGCGACTGCGCTCTTCTTTTACCGCAGCCTGGCGGACTTGTTGGCGCAGCCAGGCATTCTCAATCGCCAGGGCAGCCTGGTCGGCAAAAGCCTTGGACAGTTCGAGCTCTTCATCCGAGAATACCCGAGTCCTGGGAAAATAGAGCGCGATTCCGCCGTACACCGCGTCGACTTCAGCCGCAGCGCTCTGCCGGATGAGGGGCACGGCCAGAATCGTCTGGTAATTCTCGGCCAATAACTTCCGCCGGTATGGGGCCAGCACAAGATCCATATCGCGGACAGCCACCGCAACGTCGGCAACAACAAAGGGTCGGCGGCTGAGGACCGCCCGGCCCAAAAAGCTGTGCCGTAAGGGAAACGTCAAATCGGTCACATACTCGCGAGGCAGACCGCGAGCAGCCTGGACCGCCAACATTTCCTGGTCGGGCTGAAGACGAAAGATCGCCCCCGAGTCGGTACCCAACAGACGGCTGCCTTCAGCGATGATATGATCGAGTATTTCGTCGAGCGGGCGGTTCGAGTTGAGGATGGTCAGCATATCCCGCAGACCCTCGGCAACCTTTCGGCGCTGCTCAATCTCTCGCGTGCGCTCGGCGACCTTGTGTTCGAGATTACGGCTGTAATCCTCCAGGCGGATGTTGAGTTGGCTCAGTTGCTCTTCCCGCTGGCGTAGCGCGGCCTCGGCTTGCATGCGCTCCAACTCAGCGCCAGCCCGAGCGGCAAAGATCTTCATAACCGAAATCTCGGTTTCCGAACGGCTCATGGCTTTGTCGTCCATCACCGAGAGATGACCGAGAATCTGCCCGCTCGAGTTGTAGACCGGTACGCCTAGGTACGACTCAAAACCGGCGGCATGAGCAAAGTGTTCAGAGAGATGATTGGGATAGAACACCGCCTGCCCATCAATAACTTGGGCGCAGGGCGTTCCTTCGAGATCATATGCAAAGTTCGCGCCAATGACATCATCCTTAACGTAAGCGAGCGTATGCACACGGGTCTTGCTACTATCGGTACACTCAGCCACAAAGACTTGGCGTACACGAAAGATTGCAGCAAGGTGCTGCGCAAGCGAGCGGAAGAACTCATCGCCCGTGACTGCAGCGGTTCCGACGGTCATCGCGCGCAACGCCTCTTCGCCACGCTGCCGCTCGGCCACTTCTCGCCGCATCCCGTCACAGAGCCGATCGTTGTACAGCGAAATAGCCGCTTGCGCAGCCAGCAAGTGGATCAGCCGCAGTTGTTCGGGCACAAACGCAGCGTTCACCAGGTTGTTTTCCAGGTAGACAATGCCCACCAGTTGGCACTGGCGCAGTACCGGAATACAGAGTATCGACTTGGGGCGATGTTGCGCGATATAGGGATCGCTGGCAAAGCGGCTGTCCTGCGCTGCGTTATCGAGGATAATACTGGTTCCGGTCTGTCTCACGTGGTGGACAACCTCCACTGCGAGTCGCGCGCTCGTTTCCAGCGCGACAGACTGAACGACCTTCATGATGTCGAGGGTCGTATCTATCTCGGCCTCAATGAACAAGCTGCCATCCTCTTCGAGAATCAAGAAGCCTTTTTGCGCTCCGGCATAGGTTACAGTCAGCTTGAGCAGCGTGGTGAGCAACTGGTCCATTGAGATTTCGCCAGACAATGCCTGCATCATTCCGGCGACGATCTGCATATCCAGCGGGTTGGAGATGGCAGGTTGCTGCGGCGACGCAACACTGTTCTCGGACAAATGCCGCGGCGCTTGGCCAGTCGACCCGCCCCAAAATTGCTGATTCGACCGAGCGGCATTGAGGCATGCCTCCAGATCGGCTTTGAGTCCTGCGGCGCTCTGGTAGCGCTCGTCGGCGGACTTCGCCAGCAGGCGCATGACAATGGCGGCGAGGGCTGACGGCACATGGGGGTTGACACTAAGCAATGATCGCGGCTGGAGGGCGAGATGGGCATGGGTCAACTCCAGCGGGTCGGCTGCCGCAAATAGCGTTTGCCCGGCGAGCAATTCATACAGTATTGTTCCCCAAGCATACAAGTCAGCCCGCTGGTCAACGGGTTGCCCGGCGCGACGCAGTTGCTCGGGCGCTGTATAGGCGAGCGCATTCTGGCGCCGGGTATCTCCGCCGGCGACAATTATTTCGTGGGGATGGTCCGGGTGGAATGCGTAGCCCAACCCAGTGATTTTAACCTGCCCGTCGGCAGGATTGACGAGGATATTCGATGGCTGGAGATCGAGGTGGATGACACCCCGGCGATGCAAATCGCTAAGGATACTCGTCACCTGTATAGCAATGTTGAAAAAAGCTGCGCCATCGAGTGGACCTGTAGCGATTAGGTCATCGAGCATGACAGCGCCGAAGTCCTCCAGCACCAATAACCGCCCATCGTCCTCGATCGCGCAGGGTCTGGCAATACCATCGAGCATCAAGCTATGGGCGAGCGCGTATTCGCGACCGAACGGCCTATACTCAGCCGCAGTCTGGTCGATCCATACTCGCAAGATGACCGGCAGCCCGTCGCTGAGGCGCAGCCCCCGATAGACGGTCAGGATTGGGGTTGTGCGAATGCATTCGAGTTGGTTGTATCCCGGAATCGTCAACATGACGGTAAGATGCCTTGAATGTGTTGTTGCTCCGTAGGGAAGCGGCGTTGCGGCGGTTCTTTGGCGTAGACCCCAAAACGCCACAGCTATTTTACGGTTCTCTTGAGAGCAGCATTATTATAGCCTACGAACTAACAAGAGGCAATTGGCTCTAAGGCCAACATTTTGCGATAACGCGCAGATAACCCATTCGGGTGCAGATTCGCTGCAGACACCTTGGCTTGTACAGCGATTTGTCTCAGTCAGAAAGTATCTTAACGAGACAGTGAATTGAGGCGGTTAGCGCTTGCAGCGTACCTTCGCGAAGGGCTCAGGGTGACAATTCTGCTTAATTCCCCGCCGCTTCCACACCTCCACACCTGTCTGCTTCATCACTTCAAGTATCTTGCGCCCGGATCTCAAAGCCGATCACATGCTCGACGCCACTCGCTTGGCCGCGTACAACCATTTGCCAGGGGCCGGGGTGCGCGGTCGTTGGGGCGCTCCACGACCAATCGGCGCGCCCCTGGGCGTTGGCGCGGTTGAGATCGTCCACCTCGGCAGTGATGGCGCGCCCATCCGGGGTGTTGAGCCAGACTGCGACCGGCTCGAACGGAGTGAATTCGGTCGCAACAAAGAAGAAGCGCGTACCTCCTAAACCGCTCCGCGGCTGCACATTG
>JAKSDJ010000036.1 GCA_022360155.1 Chloroflexales bacterium
GGTCATTGAAAGGGGAGGGTATTTTTAGCGGTATTGGTCTCTTCCCGGGACCAGGATTCGTTGAATCCAATATCAAGACAGATAACGATTATTGCTGAAGCTTCACTTTTTACTTTGCCACGAATAGCACGAATTTTCACGAATGACGAGGATATATGAGCGCCTTTGCCGTCTATGAAAAGATATCTGCGTCAAATCAGCGTGTATTTGCGTCATCCACGTGCCATTGCAGGGCATAGATTAACTGCAATATGAGCATACCTGGCTGCTAGCTGCGCGCATTTGCGCCCATTTACGTCATCTGCGTGCCATTGCAGGACAGTGCAGGCAGCCCTTATTTACTGCCTGAGGCGGGGATCGAGCGCGTCGCGCAGCCCGTCGCCCAGCAGGTTGAAGCCGAGGACGGTGAGCATAATCGCCAGACCGGGGAAAAAGACCAGGTGGGGCGCCGTAAAGACCTGATTTCGCTCCGCGCTAAGCATCGAACCCCACTCGGGTATTGGCGGCTGCGCGCCTAGACCCAGAAACGACAGCGCGGCGACATCCAGGATGGCGGTGCCAATCCCCAGCGTCGCCTGCACAATCAGCGGCGAAATCGCATTCGGCAGAATATGGCTAAAGAGAATCCATATGGGAGCTATGCCCAGAGTGCGCGCCGCGGTCACGTACTCCTCCTCCTTCGCGGACAACACACTGGCCCGGATTACCCGCGCGTAGGCAGGAATCGAGACAATCGCGATCCCCAACATCGCGTTGATCAGCCCTGAGCCGAGCACGCTGACAATCGCAATCGCTAGCAACAGAAAGGGGAATGCGAGCTGCACATCGAGAATGCGCATAATCACGTCTTCGATCCAGCCGCCGGCGTAGCCGGCCACTGCCCCTAACACAACCCCGAAAAACAAGGAGATGCCAACAGTGACGAAGCCGACATAAATCGAAACCCGTGCGCCGAAAATGATCCGGCTGAACTGATCGCGGAAGTTACCGTCGACGCCCATTAGATGCTGGGATTGCTCGGTTGGGCAGCCCAGGAGATGGATGCAGGGCGCCTCTCGTTTGCGAACATCTTCGACGCCGATCAAGACTTGCTCAGGATCATAGGGCGCGATCAGGGGCGCAAATACTGCGGTCAAGACCAGTATGCCGATAATGATCATCCCCATGATCGCCGACCGCTGATGCACAAAGCTGCGCAAGGCTCTGCGCCACGGGTTCTCGGTCTTGCGGGCCGGTAATTCGATTGGAGCAATCCCTGCGCTTATCTCCATTGGTATCTTCCTCAACTCAGGCGAATCCGGGGATCGAGCCATGCATAGGACAGGTCGACCAGCAGGTTAATCGTCACATAGCCAATCGCGACCGTCAGCGTAAAGCCCTGGATAATCGGATAGTCGCGCGCGGTGATTGCCTCGAACAGAATTTTGCCCACGCCGGCCAGATTGAAGATCGTCTCTGTCAGCACCGCACCGCTAAAGACTGTCCCCAGCTGCAAACCAACGATTGTCACCACGGGTAACAGCGCATTGCGTAGCGCGTGACCGAGGACGACCCGCCGCTCGACCAAACCCTTGGCCCGCGCAGTGCGGATGTAATCACGGCCCTGGACCTCGAGCATGCTCGACCGGGTCATCCGGGCGATAATCGCCATTGGGATCGTGGCAAGCGCGCAGGCGGGCAGGATCAGATGCGACAATGCGTCCCTAAAGACTTCCCAATCCCAGGTGATCACCGAGTTGAACAGGTAGAAATTCGCAGCAAACTGAAACAGCTGGCCAAGCACCGTTTCCGGCACGATGTCCCAACCGTAGACCTCATAAAATGGCGTAGCGACGATCCCCGACGACAACCGCCCCGAGGGCGGCAACTGGAAGGGCGTGTCTTTGAGCAGCAGCGCAAAGACGTACGCCAGCATGAGGCCCAGCCAGAAGACCGGCATCGAAACGCCAATATTGGCGCCAACCATGGTGCTGACATCCGCTGCAGAGTTGCGTCTGATGGCGGCGATCAGCCCGGCGGGAATGCCGATAATCGTCGCGATTGCCAGAGCGGATACGCCTAGCTCGATTGTTACCGGCAGGCGCTCGACAATCAGTTGGGTAACCGGCCGGTTGAAACGGATTGACTGACCAAGATCACCGCGGAGCACATCGCGAGCGTAGATGCCAAACTGCACGAAGATCGGACGATCGAGGCCCTTTTCCCGGTTGAAGCGTTCGCAGATCTCGGGGGTCGCTTTTTCACCTAATTGCGCCGTACATGGATCGCCTGGAATCAGTCGCACCAGAACAAAGGTGACTAACAAGACGCCGAACAGCACTGGCAGCGCAGCAATAATGCGACGGATCGAGTAACTAAGCATAGACTCGCGATTGATTAAGGTTGAACTCTTCTACTTATCCTAACATTAACGGTGGCCGATAGTCAACAATCCGCCACCGTTGGTTTGGCTTGTCCATTCGGTGCAGGTTGCACGTTGTTGATATAGATAACGTGCAACCTGCAACCTGCAAACCGTGTCTACCTTCTACGGCGCTGCTTCATCGTTGATGAACCCGCCCCACAGGGAAGAGAAATAGGTGAAGCTGCCGTCGCGGCCCGTGTGCAGCGGGTGAGCTGCATCCCACTGGACCGCCCAAGACATCACGACGTCGTTAGCATCCAGTTCCGAGCCATCGTGGAAAGTGACGCCTGAACGTAGCGTACAAGTCCAAACTGTCAGGTCGTCGTTGGGTTCGCAGGCTGTGGCCAGACCGGGCTGGACTGTCGTGCCGCCAACCTCATAGGCAAGCAGCGCCTCGGTCACCTGCTCACAGGCGCGCAGCGCCTCGCCGTCGCTCTCGTCGGCGCAGTAGAGGCCGGGCGGCTCACCGTTCTGCATCCAGACGAAGGTGTCACGACCACCGGGATCCATGACGGCAAAATACTCATTACCAAGCGGGCTGGCGAAGGCGCCTTCAACATCGGCCTGATAAGCCACACCTGAACCGCCATGCGCCACCGGGATCATCGGGACGTGCTGCTTGAGCAAGTCGTTGGCAGTCTCATAGAAGGGCTGACGCTCAGCGTCGTCGGCAAGCGCAGCGCCCTGTCGGAGCGCCTCGACAATGTCGTCGAACTTGTCACCGAACTGCTGCGATGATCCGGGGCCAAAGTGATAATCGAGGAAATTGGTTATGTCGGGATAGTCGGCGCCCCAGCCTAAAAGATGGAGGCCTTGCAGGTCGCCAGCGTCGGCTTGGTCAAGAAACGTGCCCGACTCGATCACATTGATCTGCGCCGTGATGTTCAGGTTCGCGGCGAGTTGGGCCTGAATATCCTGCGCGACGACTCCGGGTTCGGGCAGATAGCTGCGCACCACGTCGCGGTACTCGATCACCGTCTCGAATCCATCGGGGAAGCCGGCGTCGGCCAGCAACTGGCGCGCCATTTCCGGGTTGAATTCGTACCACTCCTCGCCGGTGCAGGCGTTAGGAATCGAACAAGGCGTAAAGTAGTTTGCCACCTCAGAGCCGGGCGGGTAGAAATTCGTCACAATGCGCTCTCGATCAATGCCCATAGCAACCGCCTGGCGCACCTGCTCATTGTCGAAGGGTTCATAGGTATTGTTCATCCCGATATAGAAGACATTCAACGGCGGGCGTTCTTGCAGTTGCAGAGACGAGTCGTTGCCAATCACCTCGAAATCATCGGGGGCGGGGTTGTCGATACCATCGACGGTACCTGACTGGAGTTCGAGGAGACGCTGCGCCGCCTCGGCGCTCCAGCGGAAGACCAGCGTTTCGGCCTTCGCCGGCTCGCCCCAGTAGTTATCGAAGCGCTTGAAGGTAATGCTATCACCGCGATTCCAGCGCTCGACCATATAGGGACCGGTGCCAATCGGCTTCTCCAACAAGTCGCCTGTGCCGCCGGTCTCCTCGAGATACTCGCTGGGCAAGATCGAGAAGGAGGTGAACGCGGCCTTGGCCGGGAACGCTGGATCGGGCGCGCACATCGTAAACTCAACCGTTAGTGGATCAAGCGCGGCGATCTCCTGGATCAATCCGCCGTAGTCGCAGTCGGGCGCGCTGACAACCATCAACTCACCCGGATCAGCCGGAGTGCTTGCAACATCAGTGGTTGTTGTGTCAGGAGCGTCTGTTGGATCTGGAGCATCTGTTGGGTCTGGAGCATCTGTTGGAGCATCTGTTGGTGTTTCGGGCGGTGTTGTGGGGTCTTGAGAAGGGGCGCCGCCACCGCCACATGCGGCGATTAGCGGAACGAGTAACGCCAGAAGCAGCACCAGCGCTGCCGGGCGTCGCCGTGATGAAAAGAAGGAATCCATAAACTTGCACCTCGCTTATAAGGCAATACCAACATCCCGATAGTGGATAAGATCCGTTGCGTGCCGGGTAAAATTATTTGCGGATTATAACAGATCTCTGTGTAGAACGCCAAACTGTACCGAATCGTATCGTTGGGAAACGTTGGCACGTTAGAACATTACCAAGAGGCAAGGTGAAAGGTGTATTGGGTTCTGGAGTGCGCAAGCCCTGTTTGCGCGCGGCAGCATGGCTCCCGCACTCCATACACTTAATTCAGGCAGGCTTTAAGGACAAGCCCCAAAAAGACCTGACCGGTGCAGTGCTTGGGGGCTTTTCGTGAGATGCAGGATGACAGGGCGCCGCACCGGTTAGGTCTGGGGATAAAGAGTACATCTTCATCAGATAGGCTCTTAGAACGTTAGAATAGGAACAGAATCACGAGAAGGGACAACCACAAGCCACCCCAACCTGCCAACATGTGAACGTGTCAATCTGCTAACCTGTCACTCTGCAACCGGATGCTGATACCGCCGATAGAAGCTAATCAGCGCAGATCGAACCTGCCAACGTTCAAACGTTTAAACGCTCAAACGTGTGAACCCGCTTACCATGGCTCGACGACAAAGGAAGCCAGAGCCGTCAATTGGCTGCGATTACCATGGACGACCATGCTGTAGTTGCCTGGCGTCAACCCAGTACTCGCGAAGTTCAACCAGATCCGGCCATCGATATCAGCCGTTGTCTTGAGATCGAGCGCCTTGACGCCGCCTGTTGGTGTGTTGAGCCAGGTCGTTACCCGTTCGCCGGGGATGAAGCGGTCAGTGAAGAACTTGTGGACCGTGCCCGGCTTGCCATTGACCTGATTGATATAGAGCCAGACCCAGGGGCTATCAGCATCGCCATTGGCGGCCAGGACCGGCATCCAGTTGCTGCGATGTCGCCCGCCGTCGCGCTTATCGCTCCACTCGAAGCTGTCGCGCACGCTAATGACGTCATTATCAGCGAGATTGCCGGCGACTTTCAAATAGACCGTACCAACGCGCTTTTCACCGGCTGCCAGCGGCCCAAAGGTGACGGTGAATGAATTCCAGGCGATGTTACTGACCCAATCGCCCTTGGTGCTGGCGAGTTTCGTGTGCGTCAGCCTGTATTGATGCCGGTGGTAGGGCATCACCACACGTGTCGATGAAGCCGCGCCCTTGCCATAGTTCATCAGGCGGATCTCGTAGGCCAGGGTGTTGTTCCGCGCGACTCGCACACTTGGCTTCGCCCAGATCGCAACTGCGACGTCAGCCCCTGGTTCGGGTTTCGGCGTTGCCGTTGGTGCAGGAACAACAGGCGATCCAGTCGATCTTTGGGCGATAACCATTGGAATACAAACCCGTGTAACACCGGTCATGAATGGATCAGGAGCTGATGTGTCCATCTGATCCAGCCTGATCAATGCGCCCTCGGGGGGGAGGGCCGGCTGGGGTAATCTGTTGAACTCAGTTATGACTGCGTGGACCGTTTCGGTCATGGTGCTGGTTTCAAGCAGTGCGCTAATATGGTCGGAGTCTTGGGCTGGGTCAGGCTCGATGTTGGGCACAAGCGGTGTTGACGAGGCAGGTTCTGGCGTGTTCTCGCTTGCCAAACTCGGTGGGATCACACTGAATGCAACGCTGCTCAACAGCAGCGGCAAGATAAGTAGAACAGTCCCCAGGCGTGCTTGGCCAGGGGACAAAAGCTTGCGAAGCATAATAGTACCTCCTTCTTGAGATACCGAAGGGACATGGCAAAACGCAACACACGTTAACCAGTGTCCCTTCTGGCGAAATACATCTGCTATGTAGGCTAGTCGAAAATGAAA
>JAKSDJ010000955.1 GCA_022360155.1 Chloroflexales bacterium
CTGGTCGGTCGGGGTTGCTTGGATCGCGGCGGTGTAGTGCGTCGTGAGCAGCTGGGGAATCGCGGCGGGCGCCTGTTGCGGGCTGCGCACATCGACCCGGCGCGGGTAGAAGCGATAGCGCGCCCGATGGAGCAGATCGCTGTTTGGGTTGATATCGAGCAACAAGACTGGTCCGGCCGGCAGCTGATCGGCGACCGCAACCAGCTGTGCGATGGCACTGGAACGTGCCATATACGACGGCGCCTGGCGGGCCGCCGTCTGATCGCTCACCCCCCCGTAGGTCGACCCGACCGCGCTGAGCACGTTGACGAACGCGAGGATCGTCCCCAGGCTGAGCGCCCCGGCGAGCGCCAGGCCAACCAGCGCCAGGCGCCGCCGCCAGTGCGACCAGGGCGCGGCCAGCGCCAGCCCGGCGACCAGCAGGGTGATGATCACGAGTTGGACCTGGGCGTATCGCGGCAGCACAGGCTGCACCGTGGAAACGGCGCGGTAAACGGTGCGCAGGAGCCAGCGATCAAGGGGCAGGAGCGGGTGATGCAGAACCTGTATGCGCGCGACGTGGAACGGCGGCGCTTCCCACCAGTGGGGCGCAACCAGGCGCAGATTGCGCACCCCGCCCTGCCAGCCCGGATGCGCGCCGACCGGGGCGACCAGGGTGTGCGGGCCGCCGTCGAGCAGGACGGTGAGCGGCAAAATATGGTCGTGCCGACCATTCTGGGTCCAGGTGAGGAGGAGATGGGCTTGTTGCGAAAAGGCGTGGGTGGTGATGCGGACCACCACGAGATCGAGCGGGTGCGCCTGAGCGTTGATGGCCTCCGCCGCTGCCAGGCTGGTCCGCGCGCTCGCCGGCGCCGGCGTCGGCACGTCGTGATTGTTGACGCTGAACGGCGCAAGGGAACGCACCAGATAGCACAACGCCAACAGCCCAAGGCACAGGGTGAGCACGCGCCGTATGTTTCGTTGCAGGATCAAGATCATAGGTTCACATCATCTGGAGAACAGTACCCGAATCCACTTGCCTTCATCGATATTTGCCAGTGCTTGAACAGTGCGCCAATGTATTCTGGAAAGGGTGTCGCCGCCAGACCCAATCCCCGCCATACCGCTCCAGCACCGGCCGTTGTCTTGACTGTGTCGGCGGCTTTGTCCGCCGCCTTGAGCGCGTCGCTAGCCCGCCAGACCCGTGATGCCGGCGCTCCGTCGCGCGCCTTGCATGGGATACACGGGCGGACGCGCACCAGCCCCACGTGGTC
>JAKSDJ010001000.1 GCA_022360155.1 Chloroflexales bacterium
AGTTGGGCCATACTCGGCGTTATCGGCCCATGTTCCGACTCGGTTAGGACTGGCGAGCTTGGTGTGACAGTGCTAGTTGTCTCAATAGCGGGTATAGGCAAACGCGGAGCAGCGTTGTTTTCGAGTAGTTGACGCACCCCGGCGTTTAGGGTTGGCGCTGGCGTCACTGTCGGCAGACGCGCCAGCGTCGGCGCCGGTGATACCAGTGCGTCCGATGAGCTCCCGCCACATGCGGTTAACAATACAAGCAGCATGCTAGCAAGAAGAGAGGCAAGTTTTAGCTCGGCGCTATTCAAGGACAATGGGGCCTTTCCAGCGACTTATTCCGCCGCGTAACTCGTATAGTTGCGTGAACCCCGCCCGCGCGAGCATGGCAGCGGCGATGCGACTCCGTGGTCCGTGTTGGCAGACCAAGAGGAGAGGGCGATCAGGCGGCAGCGATATATCCTGCATACCAAAGCTTCCAAGCGGTAGTGAGCGCGCACCAGGCAAATGTCCAGAGCGATACTCCAACGGCGTTCGCACATCAACGACAACTGCATCGGGAGTCGCCTCCAACCAAGCCGTCACTGCATCAGGCGCTAGTCGTTGCGCCGCTGCTGTGCCGCGCCACCAGGCAGCTGCGATTGCGCCCAGTCCAATCAGCCCTGCCGCGGCAAGTATGCACTTGGTGACCAGCATTGCGATTGCCATGCAGTACCTTCAGATAGATTATGGTATGATTGTTATCAAGCCCGATGCATCAATTATATCTTATCTTACTCTACCCAGTTCCAAAGCCCAAAGGAGGTACTGTGATTCTTGATTTAACCCCTGGCCCCTTGGTCAGTACGGAGTGGCTGGCAGCCCATCTTGATGATCCGCAACTTCGTATTGTGGACGTACGCGGACTGGTTCTGCCGCCAACCGATCCCAAACCCCACTATTTTGCACGCCACGAAGATTACCAGGCCGGCCATATCCCCGGCGCAGTTTATATCGACTGGCTGCGGGATATTGTCGATCTTGCCGATTCGGTGCCGGTTCAGGTCGCCCCGCCCGAGAAAACCGCTACGGTGTTAGGACAACTAGGTATCGGCGATGACACCGTGGTGGTCGCCTACGATGATCACTATTCAATGTTCGCCGGACGGCTACTCTGGGTCTTGCGTTACTACGGTCACGAGCAGGCCCGTATTCTCGATGGCGGCATGGTCAAATGGCTTGCCGAAGGTCGACCGATCAGTCAGGCGATTCCCTCGTTCGCACCCGCCGCCTTTACGCCTCGCCCGCAGCCAGCGCTGCGCCGCACCGCCGACGATATGTTGCAGGCGCTGAATGGGGCGGAGCTGGTTATCGACGCCCGCAGCCCACAGGAATACGCCGGTCTCGAGTCGCGCGCGGCTCGCGGCGGGCATATCCCTGGCGCAATCAACGTTTTCTACCGCGACCTGATCTCTGGCCCCAATCAGACCTACGCAACCGCAGACGAGTTGCGCGCCCGCTTTGCAGCAGCAGGGATCGACCTTAAGGCACTTGCGGAGCACAAGACTGTCGCCTATTGCAACGGCGGCGTCTCGGCGACGCCCGTGGCATTGGGTCTAGAAATCGCTAGCGGTAAACAGGCAGCCATCTACGACGGCTCTTGGAACGAGTGGGGAAACGACCCCAGCAAACCCCTTGCAACAGGATCATCATGATGAGTAACGACGAGTATCTGCTTGACACGCTCCGTATACGTCAGTTTATCTCGCTGGTACGCGCAAAACTCGCCAGCGCCCCGCCTGCCGCAGCGCTGGAAGCGCTGCGCCCAGCTTTTGCCGACTTGCTGGCCGATCAGGAATGGTTGCCCGATGATTACCAACAACCATCGGTCACCGGCGGGATGGGCAGCGGCATCGCAACCTGGTTGATCTATCGTGCCGCCGAAGGCGATCTGTCGCTCTTCAGCCTGGTCGTACCGCCAGGCGCATCGACCCCGATCCACGATCACCTCGCTTGGGGCCTAGTCGGCTTGTATGCTGGCGAGCAGGATGAGATCGTCTATCAGCAGCAAGCAGGCGAGCAGGCTGACCAGTCCGACGCCCGCCTTGATGCAGTCGAACACAACCACTTGCACCCTGGCGATTTCTATGTGCTCACGCCGCCCATGGGCGATATTCATAGTGTTACAACCACATCGCCGGTCGCCTCGGTGAGCATCCATCTCTTGGGCAATGACACGGGTTGTGTCTGGCGTCACACCTATGACCTCGCTGATGGCGCCAGACACCCGTTCCGTTCAGGTTGGAGCAATGTGCCCTGTCGCAAAGAAACGTAGAAAACACGTGGCAAAATGAGAACCAGCACGACGGGATGCGCCTGCCGGCTGGTTCTCGCTCCAGTTTAGCCGAGGATTGCAGCAAGAGCGGTTTCGGTATCGCTGAGATCGGCGAGGAGCGCATCAGGGTGATGCGCCTGTAGCTCGTCGAGGCTGTAGGGGCCGGTAGCAACGGCAACCGTGTATGCACCATTGGATGTGCCACAACGGATATCGTTCGGCGTGTCGCCAACGACAACGATATCGCGTCCAGTGAAACTGCGCCCATAAGCGCGTTGAGCCCGTTCAGCAGCGATAGGAACGA
>JAKSDJ010000711.1 GCA_022360155.1 Chloroflexales bacterium
CGGTTGATTGTCAAATTTCAGCAGAGTAAGCCTAACCTGCCAACGTGTGAACGTGCCAACGTATGAACGATCACTATCGCCTTCCTCGTGCTATAATGCCCCATACTGTAAAATCTTGATTATATTTAATTCTTCTATGTCTCTCTCGAATCGCGATATTGCTGATGTCTTCCAGGCTATTGCTGACAGTATGGAGATCCTCGGCGAAGACCGCTTTCGCATCCTCGCCTATCGCCGCGCCAGCGAGGCCATCGCCGACCTGCCCATGCCGCTGGCCGACTACCGCGCGCGCAACGCGCTAGAGGAAATTCCCGGCATCGGCAAGACGATTGCCGACAAGATCGGCGTCCTGCTCGACAGCGGTTCCCTACCGCTCTACGAACGGCTCAATGCGCAGGCGCCGCCCGGCGTGCGCGATATGCTCCAGGCGCCCAATCTCGGCCCGCGCAACGTCAAGCGGCTCTACACCGAACTGGGTATTGCAAGCCTAGACGACCTGCGTGCGGCTATCGCAGAGGGTAAGCTGCGGGGGCTGAAGGGCTTTGGCGCAAAGAGCGAAGAACGCATCCGCCAGGGGCTCGATTTGCTGGCCCAGCGCGAAAAGCGTATCGTCATGCCGCACGCTTTGTCGATTGTCGAGACGCTGATGGAGGGGCTGCGCGCTGCCGCGCCTGGCCTGGAACAGTTGAGCTACACCGGGAGTCTGCGCCGCGCCCGGCCCACGGTCGGCGACCTCGACCTGCTCGCTGCCGCCACCGATACGGGAGCGGTCATTCGGGCTTTTACCGGCCTGCCCCAGGTCGCGCGGATCGTTTCGGCTGGCGAGGCCAAGGCGACCGTGATACTGCATAGCGGGATGCAGGCCGACCTGATGGTGCTGCCGCCGGCGCGCTGGGGCAGCGCCCTGCAACACTTTACCGGCAGCAAGGAACACAACATCCGCTTCCGCGAACTCGCCCTGGCCCGTGGCCTGAGCTTCAGCGAACAAGGCTTCAAACGCCAGGACGGCACGCTGATCGAATGCGCCGCCGAAGCGGAAGTCTACGCTACGCTCGATCTGCCCTGGATCCCGCCAGAGTTGCGCGAGGACAAGAGCGAGTTCGATGCCGCCCGGTCGAAAAGTTTGCCACGCCTGGTCACACTGGCCGATCTCCAGGCCGACCTGCATATGCACAGCACCTGGAGCGATGGGCGCGCCAGCATCGCGGAGATGGCCGCAGCGGCGCAGGCCAACGGTCTGTGCTATATCGCCATCACCGATCACAGCGCCTACTTGGGCGTGACCGGCGGGGTGACACCGGAGCGTCTCGAACGGCAGGCTGCCGAAGTCGCTCAGGTTAATGCCGATTTCGCCGCCCGAGGTTTTGATTTTCGGGTGCTTCATGGCGTTGAGGTAGATATAACGCCCGATGGGGATTTGGCTCTACCCGACGAAGCGCTGGCCAAGTTGGATCTGGTGATCGCCTCGTTGCACGTCAGCCTGCGCCAGCCCCGCGAGCAGGTCACGGCGCGCCTGTTGCGCGCAATTGCCAACCCGCACGTGGATATTATCGCCCACCCGACTGGGCGAATCCTGGGGCGTCGTGACGGAGCCGATCTAGATATGGAGGCGGTCATCCAAGCGGCGATTGCCCATGGTGTGTTGCTCGAGATCAACAGCGGTCCCGATCGGCTCGATCTCGATGCGATGCACGTGCGTCGTGCGCTCGAACTGGGCGCGACCATCGTGATCAACAGCGATGCGCACCATCCCGATAATTTGACCTGGCTGCGCTACGGCGTCCTCACGGCGCGGCGCGGTTGGGCCAGCGCCGATCAGATCGCGAATAGCTGGCCGGCGGAAGATTTATTAACCAAGGTGCGCCAGAAAAGCCAGTAAAAACCGCATAAGCAGAAGCTATGTTTCCCAACCCCGCATCACCTTCACCACTGCATGCCTATCTCGACGCAGATCAGATTGCGCAACTGGCCCAAGGTCAGGCGCTGAGTCCGACTGTACGCGCAGATCTGGCTGCCAAACTACGGCAAACGCTTGCCGCCTATGCCGCCTACATCCCGGCGCGCCTGGTGCAAGCGCAACTTGCCGATCCGTCGCCTGGCCGAGTGAGCGGCGCATTCTGGCAAGGGAGCCTGCTGTTTGCTGACCTGAGCGGGTTTACCGCTTTGTCGGATCGCTTGAGCGTCCTTGGCAAGCAGGGCGCCGAAGAGGTCAGCGCCATCGTCAACCAGCTCTTCAACGATCTTGTGGCCGAGGTCAGCAACTATCAGGGCGCGCTGCTCAAATTTGGCGGCGATGCGTTGACCGCCTTTTTCGACGCGGAGGTTCTAGGAACGATGCATGCTGCCGCCGCAACCAGCGCCGCGCTGGCCATGCAGCAGCGAATGAGTTCATTTTCCGCTGTGGAAACCCGTGCCGGTACGTTCCGCCTGGGCTTGCGGGTGGGTGTTCACAGCGGCCAGGTTTTCGCCGCCGAGGTTGGAGACGCTAGCCATATCGAACTTGTCGTGACCGGCCCCGAAGTAAACCAGGTCGCGCTGGCTCAGGAGATCGCGACGCCGGGTGAAGTGGTCGTTACCGATCAGACCGTCGCGTTCCTCGACCGAGTCAGCATAGAGCGGCGTAGCGCCGGGTTCTGGCAGATTATCGCGATGCCGAACGCCGAGTTGCCGTTCGCTAAACAACACTCCATCGACAGCGACGGCCCCGACGACCTGGCGACTCTGGAACGGCTGGTTACACAAGTTGAGGCGCTGCGACCCTACCTGGTGCGCGGCTTGCCGCGTCGCTTCCTCGATCCGAAAACCGCCGAACTGGGCGAGTTTCGCCCGGTGAGCGTGCTGTTTGCGAATTTCTCCGACTTTAGCGCTATTCTTGCGCAACTCGGCGACGATGCGACAACTGCGGCGGCTGTTCTCAACGCCTATTTTCGGCGCGCGCAAGCTGTCGTGCATCGCTATGGCGGGATCGTCAACAAAGTTGATATGTACACGCACGGCGACAAGCTTATGGCCCTTTTCGGCGCGCCGCTTGCCCACGAAGACGACCCGCTGCGCGCCGTGCGCTGCGCCCTGGAGTTGGAACACGCGCTGCTGGAGGCCAATGAGGAGATCGCCGCATTCATAGAGTCTCGCGCCAGGAGCGAAACAACAGACGATGAAACTGCGCCTACTGAAGCGCCGCTTCCGCAGTTCCAACAGCGGATTGGCATCAACACCGGCGCCGTTTTTGCCGGACGAGTCGGCGGCGCGCTGTGCTATGAATACACGGTGATGGGACCGGCGGTAAACCTGGCCGCCCGCTTGATGTCTGTGGCCGAAGAGGACACTATTCTGCTTTCACCAGCGACGAACGCGGCTGTTGCGCACCAGGTTGCTATCGAAGAGCTGCCTGCGGTGGAACTCAAGGGTCTGTCCAGGCCGATTGCTCCCGCGCGTGTGTTGTATGTCTTCGATGTCGAGCGTGACAGCGCGAGCACCCTGAAGGGTAGTTTGAAGCGCGTCCGGCTGGTTGGACGCGACGCGGAGATGGAACAGCTCATGGCCGGGGCGATGGCGGCGCTCCGTGGATCGGGCGGCGTCTTGGTTCTGCTGGGCGACGCCGGCGTGGGCAAGAGCCGCTTGGTCGAAGAGTTGCTCCAACGCTTGGTAATGGCCAGCATGCTCGGTTATCAATCCCAAATCGTTCCATCGTTCCAGATATACACCGGCGACTGCCAGAGTTATGAACAACATATTCCCTACGCCGTAATACGCAGGCCGTTGCACCAGTTGTTGGGCATCGATCTCCGTCAAACGCCGCACCAAACGCGGCGCAAACGGGGAACACACCCGCTTGATTCGTCAGTGCTGTCTGAGGCGTTGCAACAGCGGGTCGCGCAGCTTGCCTCCAACTTGGAGCGCTTTTGGCCTTTGCTTGGCGATGTTTTGGGCCTCGAGCTGAGCGAAACGTCGCTGACCCAGGCACTAACCCCGGAGCAGCGCCACGACCGGCTGCAAGAACTGGTCATTGCGTTGTTGCACGGCGCCGCTATGCGTGAACCGGCGCTCCTGACCCTCGACTCCATCCACTGGGCCGACGCGGCATCGCTGGAATTGCTTGACCGCATTGCCAAGGCCATTCCCGCTGCGCCAATCTTGCTGATTTTGAGCTATCGGTCCGACCCGCCGATCCCCGAGCCTTGGGCTGCATTGCCCTATGCACAGCGGCTGGTGGTGCGCGAATTGTCGAGCGAGGAGAGCGCCAACCTGCTTACCGCCTTGCTCGACGGCGAGCCGCCGCAAGCGATAACGCCGCTACTGGAGCGCAGCCAGGGCAATCCGTTCTTTATCGAAGAGTTGGTTCGCACCCTGGTATTGACCGGCGCGCTTGCGCGCGGCGAGGGCGGTGAGTGGACCTTGACCCGCCCGCTTGAGCAGGCGGCGGTTCCCGATAGCATTGAAGGCCTCCTACTGGCGCGGATCGATCGGCTAGACGAGCCAAACCACGAGTTGGTTCAGGCCGCATCGGTGATTGGGCGGCGTTTCCAGCAGTCGGTTGTGCAAGGCATCTACACCAACTCCGCGCTGCTGGACCAAAGTCTGGGACTCCTGGTCGATGCCGAGATCATTCGGCCTGAGGTTCAGGAACGTGATCTGGCCTACCTGTTCCGCCACGCCCTGTTGCGCGATGTGGCCTATGAAGGCATCCTCTACGCCCGACGGCGCGAATTGCACCGGCGCGTGGCCCAGCGTATCGAAGAACTCTATGGCAGGACTGAAATTATTGCTGGTGAACACCTGGCGCTTTTGGCCTGGCACTACCTGCGGGCCGAAGCATGGCGTCCCGCCTTTCGCTACCATATCGCCGCCGGAATACAGGCCCAGCAGCGCTACGCCAACCGCGACGCCCTGGCCTTATTCGGCGCCGCGCTGGCGATCGCGCCGCGCCTGGCGATCAGCGAAGACGCCGCCTGGCTGGTTGGGCAGGTGGCCGAGTTGCACGAGCGGGTTGGCGACCTGCGCGTGTTGCTGGGCGAGTACGACGAGGCTGAGCAAGCCTATCAGGAATCGCTGGCGCTGGTGAAGGAGCTGCGGGTTGATCGCAACAACTGGAAACGCAGCGCCGATGAACTCGCCGCGTTCAGCGCCCAGCTCGCGACCCGGCGCGTACGGCTGCACCGGCTCCTAGCCGTGGTGGCCGAACGCCGCTCCAATTACGACGCCGCCTTTGACTGGCTAGAGCGCGGTATGGCCCGGGCTACTGGCCCGACCCGCAATGAGTTGACCCGCTGTTACCTGCTCGGTGCGGGCATCTATCAGCGGCGCGGCGAATATACCCGGTCGCTCGAGTGGGCGCGCATGGGACTGGCGCTGGCCGAGCGGATGGGCAACACCGCCGACCAGGCCCACGCCTTATCGTTGATGGGCAACCTCTGGCGCGATCAAGGCGAGTTCGGGTCGAGCATTCCGGCGCTGGAACAGGCCCGCGCCCTGTTCCAGCGACTCAACGATGCGACGCAACTGGGCAACGTCCTCAACAACCTCGGGATGGTCTACACACAGTTGGGCCGCTGGGACGATACCATCAAATGTTTTGAGCAAAGCTTGCAGATCAGCGAAAACATCGGCGATATTCTGGCGATGGCGCGCACCTCGAACAACCTGGCGGTCGTGCTGGTGGGGCGCGGCGAATTGCAGCGCGCCGCCGAGCTCTATCGCTACAGCAGCGAGCAATTCGGACGGATTCAGTCGGTGTTGGGGGTCGCACTGACGGATTACAATCACGGCGAGGTGCTTTTGCTCCAGGGTCAGCCGCAGGAGGCGCTGCCCTTATTCGAGGCGAGCATCACTACCTTCGAGCGCATCAAGTCGCGCAACTTCCTGCCCGAAGTGTTGCGTCTGGCCACAGAGGCGACACTGGCCCTGGGCGATACGAACCAGGCCCAGTCTTACGCCGCTCAGTCCCTGGCTGTCGCCGACGAGTTGGGTATGGCGGTCGAGAGCGCAGTCGCCCGGCGCGTCATGGGCCAGGTGGCGCTCAAAACCCAGGACTTTGCCGCAGCGGCGGAACACCTGGAACAGAGTCGCGCCGCGCTCGAACAACTGGACAACCGCTACGAGTTGGGCAAGGTTCTATTCTGGCAAGCTCAATTGGCCCACATAAGCAGACAGATCGAGGCGGCGCTTCCGGTGTTGCGCCAGGCCGAAACGATCTTCGTCGAACTAGACGCCCAGCGCGATCTGGCCTTGGTGCGGGAGATGATGGCCGGTATCGCTTGCAGCTAACACGCTGCGGGCTTGAGGCCCCAAGCAGTCGCTTAAAAGAACGCTAGTAAGTGCAGCAATCGCTGCGCTCCAGGAGGAGCATATGACCTGCAACCTTCAACCGCGTGGGTTGAGCCTGCTGTTGATCCTGCCAGTGATCTTTGCCATGCTTGGTTTCTGGCAACAGCCAGCCCAGCCCATCCAGGCCCAGGAACCGACTCAGGGAAGCACACCAGTGGCGCTCCCGCCGTTGGTCGAGACGGAGCCGAACGACTCAATCGACCCAGCCGACCAGGCCACGCCAATTGGGCCAACCGAGGCGACTCTGCCTCTGGCATGGCAGCAGACCATCAGCGGCGTCATCGGTAATGCCTCTGATCTCGACTGGTACCGCTTCGAGGTTGGCCCGGCTTCGTCGGTGGTGATTTCACTAACCAATTTGGTGGCCGATTATGATATCGTGTTGGCAAGCGCCGCCAATAGCTTGCCCGAGAGTGATGACGGCCTCGAAGAGATTCAGGATGTGGGCGGGCAGCTCTCGGCGATTGGCGGGCAGCTCTCGGCGATTGGCGGGCAGCTCTCGGCGATTGGCGGGCAGCTCTCGGC
>JAKSDJ010001008.1 GCA_022360155.1 Chloroflexales bacterium
CAAACCTCACTGATATACGCGGTATCGAACTTGATCGCACATTTTCCTGGACTTGGCGCACACGCGGACCAAGCGTGCTAGGCCATAGCCCTAACAATGGCGATCTTTGGGTCGCGCCAACCCAACCGTTGGTTATTGTCCTGTCGCGACCGCTGGAACTCGATGCGTTGCGCGCCGGACTGAACATTACACCCGCAGTACCGGGTAATTTGGAAGCAAGCACCTTAATCACCGGCACCCAGATTGTCACTTTCACCCCCAGCCCAAGCTGGGCGCCGGGAACTTCGTACGCGGTTAGTCTGCGTACTAGCAAGGGCGATTCCGGACCAAATGCATCCGGCAATGGGCAGGTCTCCGGCAGCACAAAAGCGACGCCCGGTTCTTGGAGCTTCACAGCCGCACCCATTCCTGATCTCGTTGCGCGCTTCCCTGGGCCGGGTCAACTGTTGCCGCGCGATCAGGCGATTCGGCTGGTCTTTAGTACGCCGATGGAAACCGCGTCGCTCCAGTCCGGCTTATCACTCGACCCGCCCGTCGATGATCTGCGCCTCAGCGTGAACGAAACCGAGGTTCGCGTTCACGCCGATTTGCTCCCTGCCACAGCCTACACATTGACGATTGCAGCAGGCATATCTGACCGAAACGGGACACCACTGGATCGCGAGGTCCGAGTGCGTTTTCTGACCTCACCGGCCCAACCAGAGCTGGCAATTCCTACCCTGAACGATCATATTGTCAATCTGCCTGTTGATCGACCGGCGTCGATCACGATTGAACACACCAACTTATCGAAGCTCGATTTTGATTTATATCAGCTTGACGATGCCACACTGCTACGCACCTTCAGTTTTAATGATAGCGATTGGGAAGACTTTCAGCCAGAACGCTATGGCCAGGTGAATGTGGAGAGTTGGCAACGAGCGCTCGACGAGCCGCTCAATCAGCGCATACAAACTACCGTGCCGATCACCCAGACGCGAAGCCAGCCGCTGGACCCCGGCGCCTACTATTTGCGCATCAGCGCGGCAGAAGGGCCGCGAGTCGATGTCGTTTTGCTGGTGTCACGCATAGCGCTGACGCTCAAGCAGAGCGATCAAGAGGTGTTGGTCTGGGCGGTCGATATGATGAATGGTGCTCCGTTGGCCGATCTGCCATTGGCGTTGTACAAGGGCGGCGCGGTTGTGGCGCGTGGGCGGAGCGATGCGAATGGGTTGTGGATCATTCAGCACCAGCGGCGCGCCAATGATCCGCCTTACCTGGCGATCGGCGGCGATGCTGCGCCTGCAGTTGTACGCAGCGACTGGCGCATGACCGCCGGGCTGGCGACTGGTGCGCAATCTAACGGCCCTAGCGAACAGATCGTGCTCTTTGCCGACAACCAGACCTATGCGCCGGGCGCAACCATACAGTTGGGCGGATTCGTCCGGCGCATCGGACCGTCGGGCAGTATCGAGTTGCCGCCGGACGATGCGTTCTTGCGGCTGGTTTTGCAGCGCGAAGAAAGCAGCACCGTCGTTACAACAAGGAGTGTCGATATCTCAGTCAGCGGGGTGATTAGCTCCAGCCTGGATCTCGATGAGTCGCTTGCGCCGGGCGGCTATGTTGTGCGCGCGACCTTTGGCGATGCGGTGAATCTTGTTCCAATCCAGATCGTCGCCCCCAACCCGCTCCTAACAGTGACGATTGATACGCCAGAGTCGGGCGAACCGCTGACAGCATCGAGGTCGTTGCTGGGTCGCGTGACCAGTGTTGGCGTTCCTGTTGCCAACGCGAATGTCACCTGGAATGCAACGGCGATAGCAATGCCTACCGCCAGAGTCGAGGATGGATTTATCTTTGGCGACGATGAGCAAGCGTTGCCGTCACCCCGCACCTTTGAAGCCACGCGGGTCACCGATGCCGCCGGTCGATTCGAAGCGCTGTTCCCTGACCCAGCCACGCTGACCCAAACGGTGCGTTATCAGGCGACAGCGCTTGTCGAAGAGCCAGGGGGGGTAAGCGTTCAGGAGACGACGGTTACGTATATCAAACCGGCCCAACTCCAATTGGGACTGCGCCCGGCCAGCACTATTGTTCGCACTACCGATGCGCCGGCGATCGAACTGCTGGCGCTCGATGCACAGGGCATTCCTGCCCCCGGTGCATTGCTCGAACTCGACTTGTACCAGCGGGTTTGGAACGGTCGCTCGAATGCTCCAGATCAGCCGCGGGAATCCCTAGTGCTGACGCGGCGCGCAACAACCGACGGTCAGGGGCGCGCCGCGCTCAATCTGGTCCGACTCAACCCTGGTGAGTATCGCGTTGTGGTTAGGTCGGGATCGGCGCGGAGCGCGACGACGTTGTGGGTGACTCGACCGGGCTACGCTGGCTGGCGTAATGACGGCGACCAAGTGCGGATCATCGCTGATCGCACCGTGTATAGCCCTGGCGATGTGGCGCAGTTGCTGGTAACGATGCCCTATGCTGCAGCGACAGCGCTCATCGCTTTTGAGCAAAATGGCCAGATCAGCGCAGAGATGCGTACGATCCGGGCCGGTGAGCTGACACCGGTGAATATCACCGCGGGAATGGCGCCCAATACCCATGTGAGCGTCCTGATAACGGGTCGCAACCAGAGCGACATTCGCCAGACGCTCAAGGCGGGCTACACCAATCTGCAGGTTGCTGTTGACTCGCCGGTTCTGAACACAACAATCACCCCTGACGTTTCATCTTATGCCCCCGGGGCGACAGCAGAGTTGACCATCACCACCGCAGTCCAGAGTCGCGGTCTCCCCGCAGATCTGGTGTTGCTCTTGACTAGAGGCGACACAATCGAACGACTCCCTTCCAATCTGCTTGTGATGATGAATGCCCAACGTTCGTCTGGTTTTATTACTGCCCAGACGCAGGCGCTTGGCGCAGCAGGAGCGCCAGAGATGGGCGCTTTAGCCAGCGACCAAAAACGCACGCAACCAGCGCCGGATACCATCTGGATCGATGCAAGCCAGCAGACGGGCGACGATGGCACGCTGCTTGTATCGGTTCCGCTCCCGCAGGAATCGGGAGTATGGAGCGTAGTGGCTTATGCGGCGCGTAATACGCAACTTTTCGGTCAGGGTAGCGCAATCATTCGTACCGAAACAACGCTCGATGTGCAAGCCCAGACGCCCGCCAGATTGCGGTTAGGCGATCAGGCGTCAGCGATGCTGGACGTGCGCAATACAACCGCATTGACCCAGGAGATACGCGCGGTGTTGGTGGCTCGGGGGGTCGAAGTACAAAGCAGCAACTTGATAACCCAGACCCTCGTACCAGGCGAACAGCGTCGTTTTGCATGGCCGATTCGGGCGAGACAAGTTACTACCAGCACGCTGAATTTCACCGTGAGTACTGCCGACGGCTTTCGGACAAGCGCTAGCCGGAGCATTACGATTGAGCCAGACGCCATCATGCGCAGCGATAAAGAGACATTGGAAGTGACCAGGAACCTATCGCACACCATTGTTGCCTCTACAGGGTCGAGGCGTGGCGCAGACAGCCCTGAATATGCGCGCCTAACCCTTGCCCTCGCACCCGACATACGAGCAGCGATTACGGCTAGTGCAACACGTTTGGCCGCGCTCATGGAACGAAACATTGAGCAAGAGGCCAGCTTGCTGCACTTGAGTGTGCTCCTTGCTCATGATGCCGCCCCCGACGAAGCGCAGCGATGGCGTAAGCAGGCGCGTCGTTCGCTTGCGGCGCTCGGTACTGCTCGGCGAGCGGACGGTGGATGGGGGTGGTGGGCAGGCGAGCCTTTTCATCCCTTTGTCACGGGGTATGTTCTAGAGGCGCAGGCACGTGCGAAACAATCATTGAGGTTTGATATCGAGTTCGACGAGCGCGCGATAGAACTGCTGCGTCGCTCCGATAGCGACGATGTCGATCCGGACTTGCGCGCCTATTTGCATTATGTGCGAGACTTGATCGGCGATGGCGATTCGGCTGGCGCTGAAGCGTTACTCGCCGCAGAACTGCAACCCGAGGGCTTGGCATACCTGGCGCTGACATTACCGCCTAACCGAGCCAGCGTAGCACTGGCGCGCTTGACTGCGCTGGCGCAGCGTCCGCTTCCTGGTCTGGTGAATCAAAACCTGGTGTCGTGGACGCCGGGGGACGGTGTTGCATTACCGCGTAGCACAATCAGCACCACAGCGCTTGCGGTGCAAGCTTTACACAGGCTACAGGCGGATAGCCCCTTGATCAATCCGGCGCTGGAAGCGCTACGCCGATCTTGGGGCGTGAATGGTTGGTCCAGTGCGTTCGATAGCAGTCGCGCAGGGGCTGCGTTGATCGAGCGTGCGGCGGCGAGAGCAACGGAACGGCCACGCGGATATCGCTTGCTGCTCAACGGCCAGGAATTGTTCCAGACCAGTCAAGCGCTGACCGCAACGCAATATATCGTCGTATCTGGCGACCAGTTGCGAGCCGTCAACGAATTGCGTATCGAGTTGTCCGGCGCTGGACGGGTCAACGCCTTCGCACCGGTCTTGCTGGCTTATCAGTTGCAAGTCCCTGTTCAGGCCAACAATATAACCCGGCCGGCAATCGCCGCACCAGGGGATAGCGTCCCGCCCATTCCTGTTACACCCCGACGTTTGGCAATCCAGCAGGACTACATCGATCCGGTCAGCGGGTCGATACTCGATCCGGCAGCATTACAATTGGGCCAGTTGGTGCAGGTTCGTCTGACTATGGTGGTGGCGCAGCCTGTAGTGATGACGGAAGTGGAAGCGGCATTGCCGGCTGCGTTCGCGCTGCTCGATGTCGCCTCCGCAGCGCCATTTCGCTATATCCGCCAGGTGACTGGCTTGGCCGACGATACTGAAGCGTTATCTACACATTTGGTCTTTGCCGGAGCCGATCTGGCCCCTGGCGTGTACACTCAGGCTTATCTGGCGCGCGCGGTTGCGACGGGCACGTTTGTTGCGCCGCCGCCCCAGATACGACCAGTCTTCAGTCCTGAAGAAAGAGTTGTTGGTTTAAGAAAGAATGTTGTTGTCTCTGCACGTTAATCTTTATGTCTGACGCGAAAAGAGCCGATAGCTGATTATGAGCCTGCGGCACACCAGAGCGTATGAAAATAACCCCAAAAACGGCGCGAACCATGGGCTATTTTCAGGGCAGCCGAGAATTGAGAATTGAGATTGTGACGCTCAAACAAACCAACGCGCTAACGTATCAATGTGCCAACGTGTCAACGTGTCAAAATGCCAACGTGCTGACGTTCAAGGGATTGCGAATTACTCTATGACAACTGAGGTATGGCGCTGGTTGATGTCGCTTCTCGGTCTCTATCTTTTGTTCGTGGGGCTTGTCAGCGTCAATCTGCTTGCTTTACAGGCGCAGCAGAACAGGTATGATCTTGATCTCGGCACACGAGCCGATCTGGCCTTTGTCGAGAACCTCCTGGGATGGGAAACCGATTCGCTTGGAGAGACCTATCGCTGGACTAGTTCGCAAAGCGCTGTACACTTCCGGAGCGTCGCAGCGCTATCAGACGTACAGCTTGTGTTATCGCTCGGTGGATTGCCCGCTGGGGTGCAGGCCCCGCGCCTAGTGGAACTGCAGCTCAATGATCGACCGTGGGCAACGCTGCCGGCGCAAGCTGAACCGCGGCGCTATGTGTTCCTACTGCCTGCCGGAGCGTTGCAGAATGGCGATCTCCGCGTAACCGTGTCTAGCGAAGTGAGTCGCGTGCCGCCTGATCGCCGCGACGTGGGGATTCGTCTCGACGCGGTTAGCTTGGAGTGGAGTGCAGATGGCCTCATCTGGCCAAACTGGCGCAGCCTCTTCGTTCAGGTTCTGACCGTTCTGGCGACGTTGCTGATCGTCTGGCGCTTCGGCGTGCTCTGGCGCGGGCGCATTGTCATCAGTATAGTCCTGGTTTTGCTGATCGGTTGGATGGTCTGGCATGATGCATTTCTGGCCGCAATGTGGGTGGAACGTCTCTTCGCCGCGAGCCTGCTGGGTTGGGGTATCGCATGGGGCCTGTTGACATTACTGCGGCGGCTCCTGCCCGACGGCGGCTCCTCTGAACTGCGTTGGTTGGGCATTGTTATGCTGATTGCGGTCGGTACACGTCTCGGCGGGGTCTTCTACCCGCTCTTTGTCTCTCACGATCTCTATATCCATACCGATCGTCTGTTCGATGTTCTGATGGGCCAATTGCTGTTGTTCGACCGTCCGGCTGAATTCAACGAACGAATTGCTATTGTGCCGACAGCTTTTTATGTACTGGTCGCGCCGCTCACTCTGCTAACGTCGAATATGGGCGTAGCGATCCAAGGCTTCTATGCAGCGCTCGATGGGCTAGCCGCACTTCTGGTGGCGATCCTCGTGCGCCGGATGGGCGGCAGTCGTCGCGCCGGTCTCTTGGCGGCTTGCATCATTGCCGTTCTGCCAATACAATTTACGGCGCTTTGGTGGGGATTTGGGCCGCAAATTATTGGACAATGGCTGTCGCTGGCTGTCTTCATTCTGGCGATGGTTCAGCCGGATGGGCAAAAGTTCTATTGGATCAGCGCTGCGGTGGTTCTGTGCTTGATGTTGCTGATGCACAACGGCTCGGCGATCCTGGGCGGCTTCGGTTTGCTTGGCTATCTGGCGCTGATCTGGATGTATGAGCGGCAGGACGTTGTCCGGTGGCGGGGCTGGGGCGCTATCCTAATCGCCAGTTCGCTGGTGGCGGTATTGCTGCTTTACCTCGATGTCGTTCTTTTGCAACTCCGTGAATTCGCCCGTGCGGTGCCCGAAGAGGGGGCAAGCAACGATGCGCTGCGGATGACGCTCATTGGGGGCGGATTGCAATCGTCGTTTCGTCCGATCGGCCTGCTGCTGACCGTCATGAGTTTGGGATTTCTGCTGCGTCAGACCCAGTCCCATCCGCGCCGTCTGGTGAGTGCGTGGCTGGTGAGCGCCTGCCTGTTTCTTGGTGTTGATGTCTTCCTAGGCTTGCAAGTGCGTTATGCGTACTTCACGATTCCGCTGGTCTGCGCCGGTCTCGCGTTGCTCCTTGACCAGTTGATGACGCGCCGCGTCTATGGGACTATTGCTGGCTGGTGCGTCATCGCCTTTATTAGCTTTGTAGGATTAAGCATCTGGTATGCCGGGAGTATTGAGGGGGTTAAACCAACCCTGACTGCGCTGACTCATTAACAAACATGCATAGAGGTATCACATTGCTGTCACGTCTGCTTGTCATCTTGCTCGTACCAATCCTCTTGTTGACCTCATCGGGAGTGGATTCGCAGCCTGCGCTTGCGATCCTGAACGAAGATTCTCGTCCGTCTGGACCGGCGTCGTTTGGGTTGAACAGCCATCTCGCTACTCGCTATCCCGACCCATCGACGATGGCGACTCCCGCCGCGCATGTTGCTGAACTAGGGGTTCCTTGGGTCCGCGAAGACCTGCATTGGCATCGGGTCGAGCCGCGCCCCGACGTGTGGGATTGGACTTTCACCGATGCGGCTTTACGCGAGTTACTGTCGCGTGACATCGAGGTGTTGGGCGTCTTGGGGCCATCGGTCGGCTGGGCTACGCCCTTCCCCGGCGATACGCCAAACGATGTCTCTTTCTATGCGCCCGATCCCGATCTTTTTATCGAATATGTGCGCGCAGTGGTCAATCGTTACCATCTGTACATCCATTACTGGGAGATCTGGAACGAGCCGGATAATCCATATTTCTGGAAGCCGCAACCAGACCCGCACGCCTACGCCGACTTGTTGATGCGCACAAGCGCGGCAATCAAGGCAATCGATCCGCAGGCGCAGGTGCTGATCGGCGGGTTCAATCCCTTCGATACGACCTTCGTGCAAGACGTCATTAGCGCTGGTGCGTGGGATAGCTTTGACATTATCGCTATTCATCCTTACGTAGATCCATATGGCCCGGAAGAAGGCAATATCACCAATTCTGTGCGCGGCGTGCGTGCTCTGGCCCACCGCTTCGGATCAAAGCCGATCTGGATCACCGAGTTGGGCTGGGCCAGCGGCCCGGGCGACCGTGATCCGGTAGGCGTGACCGACGAACAGGCTCAGGCCAACTTTCTGGTACGTTCACTCTTGCTGCTCTGGAATGCAGGCGTTGAGCGGAGTTTCTGGTACACCTTGAAGGACGATCCTGGCAATCCGTATGGTCTGTTCCGCTTTGGCACAGGTCGTGCTGACTTCTCGCAGCCCAAACCGGTATTCACTGCGTTCCAAACACTGAACCGTGCAGTCGTAGGCGCTACGTTTCTCGAACACCGCGACCTGTTCGCGTTGCAAATGCTTGTCGACTTCGAGCAAGCGGCGGGGTGGCGGCGCACCAGCCAGCCGAATGGCAGCCTGCGCGCCAATGCCGAGCTGGTGAATAGCGGTCAGAGCAGCGCCCAGTTGATCTACAACTTTAGCACCGCGCAGAACGATTATGTGGTCTTCGAGCGCGACAAGCCTTTGCTTCTGGACGGTGAGCCGCATGCCCTGGGCGTGTGGGTCTATGGCGATGGCGGGGCCATAGCGCTAAAGGTCTGGCTGCGCGATGCGGAGGGCGAGTTACTCCAGTTCGTGCTCGGGGAAGTTGGCCCGCCGGGGTGGCATTTTCTGGCTGCGCCGATTGGCGGCGCGGTCGAACCGGGTAATCGGATCGAGGGCCGCGGCAATGGACGGCTCGATTTTCCGGCGCGTTTCGCGGCGCTGGTTGTGGATGATGTGAATGATCGTTTCAAGGGTCGCGGGACGATCTACGTAGACGACCTGACTGCGATCAACGGACAGGAGGCGTATAACCTGCGCTTGCAACGGGGCGAAGAAGCGCTTGACATTCTCTGGTCGCCGCCGGGCGTGCAGGTGGCCCTGGATACTCGTGGCGCTTCTGGCATGCTCATGGACCGTGATGGCGCCACATCGCAACTGAGCGCCAAGGATGGCTTTATGACGGTTGATCTTGGCCCCGAACCGATCTATCTGTGGCATCAACGTTAGAACGTTGGCATCCTTGGGCGGCGCTCAGGACCGGGGTTGGCGCTCTAGACAAGGTTTCAGAATAACCAACGCGACGGCGCCGTCTGGGCTTGCTCTGATGAATTTTGACAATCGACAGAGGCAGTCTACGTCGTGCCGCCTTTAGGCGGTTTAACGGCAGCACAGCCGCTTGAAGGCAGCACGACGAATACCTTTCCCCATTGCCGGTTTTGGTCGTCAAAATTCATGAGGCGCGGCGGCAAGCCGCGCTTGCCGCCTCTTATGGAAAACCTTGAAGGTTTTCCGTCGCACCGACAACGGTCAAGCAGCTATGAACCATAACAGATTGGCATGTTGCAACGTTACTTAGGCTTAATTATTGGCAATTGGTGATGGACGATTGTGCTCAGTTATATTGCGTATCCAACCAGCTTGACTTTGCGGTCGGCCAATGCGCTGCAAACCTACACCACTCTACGCGAACTCCGCGCCCGTCGCCCTGACACCCTGGCGCTGATCCCGCGCTGGGGGCGCGAGCCGAGTCGTTTCGCCGAATTGGGTGTTATGCACCTGCCGCGACCGGCTATCGGCAAGCTGTCGCGCCTGCATCGCTCGACCTTGCTCTACTACATGGAGCATACGGCATTTGCGTTTATGTGTGCGGCGGTATTAGCCCAGCGCCAACGCACATCTCCTATCGAGGCGGTGTATGTGCGTCAGGTCGTCTGCGCTGCCTGGTGGAGCGCTGTAATCGGTCCGCGTTTGGGGATTCCGGTGATCTACGAGGCCCATGATCTGGAGGCGCGCAACCCGTCGCGGGCCAAAGAACCCTGGGCGCAGGGATTGCTTTACCTGATGGATCGCGCGGCGTTGAGCTGTTCGGCGGCGGTCGTCTCGCTCACCGACGATTTTCGGCGCTATCTGGCGGCGATTGGCTGGCGCGAACCTAACGAGGTGTTCGTTGTCCCCGACGCTTACGATGAGCGCCTCTTCGCGCCTCAGAATCGCCTGGATTGCCGGGCCGCGCTGGGCTTGCCGGCTGACGCTCAGATTGTGGCCTATGCGGGAATGACCTTCGCCCATCGCTGGCTCGACGGCTTGGTCGCAGCGGTGAAGCGCCTGGCGCACGCGCGGAGCGGTGCTAATGCGCCGCCGCTACATTTGATCCTGGTGGGCGGGCGGCTCGCCGAGGCGGAAGCGCTGCGCCAGAATGGAGATCTCAGGATAGGCGGGGCGAGTAGTCGTGATACGTCGGCAGCACTGCCGATAGCACCGGGGGCTTTCGTCCATTTTATCTCGCCCCGCCCCCAGGCCGAGGTCGTTTGCTACCTGGGTGCTGCCGATGTGCTGGCGATCCCCGATACCGTGACCGACATCACCGCCTCGCCTCTGAAGTTGTTCGAATACCTGGCCTTGGGCCAACCGCTCGTTTTACCCGATCTGCCCGCGTTGCGCGAAATCGTACCGCCAGCAGCCGCCTGCTATTTTCCCCGTCGCGATCTTGATGGGCTGAGCAATGCCCTCGACCGGGCGCTGTCGTTGCGCGCCGATCAGGCGGGGATGAACGCGCGGCGAGCATTGGCCCGTGAACATACATATGGACGACGCGCCGAACGTATTCTGGCAGTGGTGGAGCAGGTCACGATGAACAAAAGAGGTGAAGAAAGACGAGACGAGGAGACGAGGAGGCGCTGACCCGATAAATTTCCCATCCTCCTTGTCTCATCCTCTCAGCGGCTCATCTTGTCGCTCAATCTTTGTAGGGGTCGAATTCATCTTCGCCGGCCATCGCCACGCCCATTGGTCGCAGCGTATGCAAGACCCGGATACTTCCGGCATGCACGGCTAGCACTTCGTTGAGGCGACGGTAGACATGCGGGCTCTCGTCGGCGCCAGCGCCGCGTAGCTCTACGCCCGCCGCGCGCACCCATTCCAGCATCATCGCCCGGCTGATCTTGCCCTCTTTGACGGTCTCTTGCACCCGCTTCCCGCCCTTGCGCACCCAGCGCCGCCGGCCCGCCGCTTGGGTGCGGCTCATCACCCGGCCTGCGCCGTGGATGGTGCTATGCAAGGAGGCGCGGGCTTCATCGCTGGCGATGCCTTCGACGATCACGCTGGTGTCGCCCATTGAGCCGCCGATGAATCCGCGCTGCCCTGGCCAGGCCGGTGTTGCGCCCTTGCGCACGACAATCAAATCCTCGTCGTTATGCTTTTCGACCCAGGCATAGTTGTGATGGTTATGCACCGAGTCGGTCGTGCGGGCGCCGAGGATGCCCAGCACCTGATCGACGACGAAATCGCGTCCGGCGTAGGCGTAGCGCCCCGCCAAGGTCATCGCCTGCCAGTAGGCCTGGCCCAGTTCGCTGCGCAGCGAAAACACCGTGGCGGGCTGGTCCATATGCTCACCCGGCGCAGCGGCGTCGAAGGGACGTCCGGCGGATAGATTCAGGAAGCCGCTGGCGGTCTTGTGGCCGAAGCCCCGGCTGCCGAAGTGCGCCCCGACCCACACCCAGCCCTCCTCGTCCTCAAAAATATCAACGAAGTGGTTGCCCGAGCCGACCGTGCCGAGCTGCTCGCGGGCCAGGTTCTTGAGCTTGCTCAATTGGGGCACATCCCGCCAGGTCGGATCATCGAACAAAGCATGATCGGCAGCTTTGCCGCTGGTCTGCCCAATGCCAAAAACGACGGTGCGGGCGATCTTATCCATCACCTTCTTGATGCTTGGCCGCAGATCGTCGGCGCGGATATCGGTGCGCACGGCTTTGTTGCCGCAGTTGTGGACAACAACGCCTGAGGCGAAGAACGCCTGTGCCGCGTCGCCGGTTACAACGTCGTAGACCTCGGCGCTGCCCGTAGGTTCGATGCTAGCAACCGCTACCCAGACGATCTCGCCATTGGTATCAGGCGAGAATTGCTTGCCGGGCAGACGCGGCGTTTCCGGCTCATCGTAGATCGCGTGATACACAAAGCCCGCGGAAACTTCATAATGGCTCACAACCGTGCTCAGAATGTCCTTCCAGTGAACACCGGCAGCTTTGAACTTGCGCGCCTCAGACTGTGCGGCTGCGCGTTGCAAGATCGCAGCGGCATATTGCCAGTAGGCGCTAGCCGCCTCTGCGCCGCGTATGCGTTTCTCCAGCGCATAGCAGAAGCCAATCTCCTCAAGAAAGCGAACCTGGGCGGCGCCGCCCCCCAGAATTTGGAGCACATAATCACAGCGCGTACCGCGCATCTCACCGCTTTGCACAATGGATACTGCATAACCAAGCGAATCGAAGAGCCGCCCAATGAAATCAATCCCGTGCGTATCTTCACCCGTTTGCTTGAGTTGCAAATTCGGCAAGCGCGATTTCAACACGCGCGGCGTCATCATCTCAGCGCTACAGAATGCCGAGAGGAAGTGTGCGCGCACCCACGACGGCATTGCGAAGAGCCAAGGCATGGGCTCCGTCGGCCATTGCTTCTTGCCCAGCGGCGAACCGAGCGCTTCGTAAAACGCATGCAGCGCTACCGATGAAACGTAGACGTGCAGTTCATCCTTTCGATTCGTATCGCGCGTGCGCCGCGCAACGGTCGCGCGATAGCCCAAACGTTCGAAATCGTGCGCCACAGCTTCTGCATCAACCTGGTTTGTCATATAAACGGAAATGCGCTTCCCGTCGGCGGCAAGATGCCCGTCACTGCTGATCATGCCAAGCAAGCGGACGATAACCGGAAACAGCGGTGAGTCGCCGTGTAATGGGAATAATCCGTGTTCCTGTAACTCGGCGGCATAGCGCTCATCGCGCAGTGTGAGCGGAATTTCGCTCCCTACTAGGGCATGGGGCATGCCGACAAAAACATTGCAGGCAACACAATCATCGGGGCACAATTCGCCAGCCGGCTTCCAACCCACACTGGTATAAATCTGATGATCCGAGGTTGCAGTGATGGTACGGCCATTGGCAAGGCGGATCGTGACCACGGGCTGGGTTGAACGAGCGATTGCGCCATAGTGCGGCGCAATCAGGCGCACACGATCGCCGTCCCAGCAGGTGATGGGGTGCTGTGACTGCACGTGTTCGATTGGTAACCAGTATCCATCGTTGGTGGACACCGGCGTACCGGCTGCAAGGCACGAAATATCATAACCAACGCCGCTGGGGCTCACCGCGTCGCGGTAAGCGACGACCCCGCCGATGGGCATCGAGTAGCCCTTGTGCCCGTCGGCCATGAGCGCGGCGCCGGCGACTTCCTCGTCACTGGCGCAACGCTTGATCTGGGCCAGCGTCGCCTCGTCGTGTTCGCCCCATACGGGGATATTCCCAATGAGTTTATACATGGCAGTGCTACCAGTGCTGTATGAAAGAGTGACAAGAGGCAAGTGATGAGTGATGATGTCGTTCTGCCGCAAGGCTTCTGAAATAACCGCCAAAACATGAAGACGGAAACCGTTCGTGATTTCACCTTCGCGCCTGTGTGCCTGCGTGATTGTTTTTGGATACGCTGTACAGCGGCTTATTTGGTTTTTGGCGTTTCGATGAGGGTCTCGTCGAGCATACGCAGGATACTCGAACCTCTGATGAAGATGCGCCGAATACTGGCGGGCCGGCTTGCTTCCAATTGTCCGGCTGCGATCAAGCGTTTGACCGTGCTCAGGCTGACGCCGAGCAACTCAGCAGCTTCTTCACGCGAATAGACCACATCAGGGTTGATCGATTCACGTCGTGTCATATCTATCTCCCAAAAGCTCTCTGTGAGTCTATCATCACTCTCAGCAGATGTCAAGAGGTCAGTGAGGCAACGAGGCAACGAGGATGTTAGGCGGGGCATCAACTCATCTGCACACAATGGTACAATAGGAAAGAGCATTCGAGAAATCCGCCACTGATTGGAGCGATGTTATGGACCAGACTCAAGCGCCGGACCGCGCGATCCGGGTCGTTGGCGTTTGCGGCAGCCTGCGCTCGACCAGCTATACGCGCATGGCCCTGCAGGTTGCGTTATCCGGGGCGCAGGAACTTGGCGTTCAGACTCAGCTGATCGATCTTCGCGACTATCGCCTCGTCTTCTGTGATGGTCGCTCAGACTACGAAACTTACCCCGATGATGTATCGCGCCTGCGGGCGGAAGTCAAGTCAGCGCAAGGCATTCTATTAGGTACGCCGGAGTATCACGGCAGTGTCAGTGGTGTCCTCAAAAACGCCCTCGATCTGATGAGCTTTGATGAGTTCGAGGGCAAAATGGTCGGACTGATCGGGATATCGGCAGGGGCGATGGGCGCAATCAACGCGCTGAACGCCTTGCGCACGGTTGGCCGCTCGCTGCACGCCTGGGTCGTTCCCGAACAGGTGGCAGTCGCTGAGGTGTGGAAAGTCTTTGATGCAGCGGGCAACCTGCAAGACCAGAAAATCGAACAGCGTCTCTTGGAATTGGGTCGCCAGGTAGCGCGATTTGCGTATTTGCATTCGGCAAAACAGGCCCAGGAATTTTTGCGCTTGTGGGAACAGGCCCCTGCTAATCCCGGCGGCCAGACTCACACCTGATTATGAGGAGCACCACGATGGATGGACACTTTCTGAACTCCCCTTATGCGACGCACCGCACCCCGCTTGTAGCTGGCAATGGCGTGGTCGCGACCAGTCATCCGCTGGCGGCGCAGGCCGGCCTGGCAATGCTTCAGGCTGGCGGGTCGGCGGTTGATGCAGCAATTGCGACTGCGGCGGCGCTGACGGTGCTCGAACCGACGTCAAACGGGATCGGTGGCGATGCTTTTGCGATTGTGTGGGACAGCGATCAGATCCATGGCTTGAACGGGTCGGGCCGGGCTCCCGCTGCATTGACTGTCGAGGCGCTCCAGAGCGGCGGTCATACCGAAGTGCCGCAGTTTGGCTGGCTGTCGGTGACGGTTCCGGGTGTACCGGCGGCCTGGCAAGATTTACATACCCGCTTTGGCAAATTGCCCTTCGCACAACTGCTGCAACCGGCGATTCGCTACGCCGAGGAGGGGCATCCGGTCGCAACAGTTGTTGCGCGCAATTGGGCGCGTGCAGTTGCCGCTGCTCGCGAACGCAGCGGGCCAATGTTTGATGGGTTTCTGGCGACCTTTGCGCCCAGTGGTGCAGCGCCCGCGCCGGGCGAGCGCTTCGTTAGCCCTGGCCACGCGCGCACGCTGCGCCTGATCGCCGAACGCGGCGCCCACGACTTCTACACGGGTGAGATCGCGCATGTCATCACCTCGTTCGCTGCACGCACCGATGGTGTGATCACCGCTGCGGACCTGGCTGCGCATACCAGCACCTGGATCGATCCCATCTCGGTGGAGTATCGTGGTCACACGGTCTGGGAGTTGCCGCCCAATGGTCAGGGTCTGGCTGCGCTGATTGCGCTTGGGTTGCTTGAAGGTCTGGATCTCGCTTCGCATCCCCGCGATACGGCGGCTGCCTACCATCCGCAGATCGAGGCGATGAAACTGGCCTTCGCCGACGCGCACCGCTATATCGCCGACCCAGAACGAGTCGACGTGCCGGTGCGAGGTCTGCTCGATCCAGACTACCTCGCCGCCCGTTGCGCCCTGATCGGGCCGACCGCGAGCAGCGCTGCACCTGGCAGCCCGCCGTACGGCGGTACCGTCTACCTCTGCGCCGCTGACCGCGACGGACAGATGATCAGCTTTATCCAGTCGAACTTCCAGGGCTTTGGCTCAGGGGTGGTCGTTCCCGACTGGGGCATCTCGCTGCAAAACCGCGCGCATGGCTTCACTCTGGATCAGACGCATCCCAATGTGCTCGAACCGAGAAAGCGTCCGTTTCATACTATTATCCCCGCCTTTCTAACCAAGAATGGCGAGCCAATAGGGCCGTTCGGGGTTATGGGCGGCCCAATGCAGCCACAGGGTCATACCCAGGTCATGGTCAACAGCCTTGACTATGGCATGTCGCCCCAGGCCGCGCTGGACGCCCCGCGCTGGCGGGTGGATGGCGATACCGTCTGGGTCGAGCTGGAGACGCCGCGCCACATCATCGAAGGATTGATAGCGCGCGGGCATACCGTTCAAGTCGACATAATGGGTATTGGATTTGGACGGGGGCAGATCATCTGGCGGCAGCCGGCGGGAACCTATGTTGCCGGCAGCGAGCCCCGCTGTGACGGTTGTGTGGTTGGATGGTAGGAAGCTGCATGAACGTTCTGCCCGAGCATGCAAATAATACACATGGGCGCAGATTCGCCGTGGATAGCTGACTATCGAGAGGAGCGGCGGCCATCAATCTGGTTCGCCTAGCACCCTGGCTGGCGAAGGAATCGCCGACAACCATCAGTAACTCGGCCTTTTCCGCTCTTGTTCTAGGAGAGCATATGTTGCGTGGCTTCCATAAAAATACGTTTCAGCTTTAGTTTCAGCCTTAACAGTATCTTCCGTATGCGCCAGTCGGCGTGTCTGCGTCTCCTTGCGTTGTATTAGAAGGAGTTTTTGATGTTGAAAAAAGCATTGACAATCGCCGGGTCGGATTCGGGCGGCGGTGCGGGCATCCAGGCTGATTTGAAGACCTTTATGGCGCTTGGCGTCTACGGGGCGAGTGTGATCACTGCCCTCACCGCCCAGAACACGCTGGGCGTGCGGGCGGTCGAACTGCTGACACCGGCGCTGGTTACGGCGCAAATCGAGGCCGTGTTGGACGATATTGGCGCTGACGCGGTGAAGACCGGCATGCTTGGTTCGGCGGCAATTATCGAGGCAGTTGCCGCCAGTGTGCAACGCTACCAGGTGCAGCGCCTAGTGATCGACCCGGTGATGGTGGCAAAGAGCGGAGACCGGCTGTTGGCCGAGGACGCGGTGCATGCCCTGCGCGAGCGCTTATTGCCGCTCGCACTGCTGATCACGCCCAACTTGCCGGAGGCAGGGGTGCTCCTAGGGCGGCGCGTCGTTCGGGAAGACGACATGGAGCGCGCCGCCCGCGATCTGCATGCCTTGGGACCGCGTTATGTGTTGCTCAAGGGCGGCCACCTCCCCGCTGACGACGATGTGGTCGATCTGCTCTACGACGGCGCTCGGTTCCACGAGTTGCGCTCGGCTCGCATCCCAACCAGACACACCCACGGCACAGGCTGCACCTACTCGGCGGCGATCGCCGCGTTGCTGGCGGGCGGCGCGCTGGTCGAATCGGCAGTTCATGACGCCAGAGACTACCTGCTTGGCGCCATCGCGCACGCCGAGGCGATTGGCGGCGGGCAAAGCCCAGTGCATCATCTGTACCGGGGCTGCCGGAGTGAGTCATGACGAGCATTTACACATCGCAAGCCAGGTCCGCATAATGGACCGCAGATAACGCAGAAAGCGCCGATGCACGCCGATCCAACCTTCAAACCCCAGTCCTGAGCGCCGCCGAAGGATGCCAACGTTCGCACGTTGACGAAACCTCTCCTTACCATGCATAATAGTGCATGATTTAGCGAATGATAGGGTATGGAAGGAGGTCATCTGGTGACAATGAATGATGCGAAGATCCAGCTCACCGGGCGCGTCGCGCTGGTTCCGGCGTCTGGCCAATCACTCAGCGCCCATGTTGCGATGCCGGTCTTAGGCGGAGCCGGCTCGGAAGCTCCGCCGTCCTCATTACCATTCACTGACTTCGTGCCAGCCGAAGCGCCGGTGGCGCTCACCATCCCCCTCGCTCCGCATCCACCGGCTGCAGTGCTAGGCGCAGCCGACGCAGCCGCAGCAGAACAGGCCGATCAGGTCGGGCAGATCCAGCTTCAGCCCGATCCCAGCGAAGCAGCGGCCTACATCCTTGTACAAGAGATCGAGACCCCGGATGGCATTGTCTATGACATTACGCTGCCCCGCCGTGCGCCCCATGCAGCGGAGACGGATGCTGTCGTCCTGGGCGGCGGCGTCAGTAGTGAGACGCTGGTCTTTCCGGTTCATCGCATCATTTGTGAAGGCGCACCGCCAGCGCAGCCGGAAGATCCTGCTGTTCTTGGCGGATTCGGTATTGGCGAGATTATCGGCGACATTGTATTCAAGCGGACGCTTCACCTACTGCGCGCTCCGGTTGCGCCAGTGTTCCAGCAATTCATGGCCGCGCGCGAGAACCAGCCCCAAGTGCTGCCGGTTGGCGTCGATGGCGGGCTGGGCGGTCCGTTGGAAGGCTTCGAGTCCTGGCGAGCGCGCTTCGAGCCAGGGCGCCCACAGCGGGTTTTGCTCTTTGTCCATGGCTTCATGAGCAATGCCGACAACAGTTTGCCGCGCGAGTGGATCAAGGCATTTGCTCCGCACTACGATGCGATATTGGCCTATAATCACCCGACAATCTCGGTTGACCCATTCGAGAATGCTGGCGATCTCTTGGCTCAAATCCCCGATGATCTGCGCTTGCATGTCGATCTGCTGGCCCACAGCCGAGGTGGCTTAGTAGTGCGCAGTCTGGTCGAACTACAGGAGCAGATGCCCAAATTCAACGCCCGTCGTTTGCTCACTTGCGGATCGCCTCATGCCGGCACGCTTCTTGCAAATTATGAGCAATGGGATCGGTTGGTCTCGATTGGGATGACAGCGGCGAGTTGGGCGCTGTCTGCAACAGGAGTGGCTGCACCGCTCGCGTTTGTACCAAAACTCGTCGAATATTTGCTCCGAGCCGGCGGGCAATTCTACGCCGATCTCCCAGGTGCGGCGGCAATGATACCCGATGGTGCATTTCTGGGGAAACTCAACGCGCCCGACCATGTCACGCTGGCCGAACGCGTGCCTTACGCGGTCGTAACGTCAGCCTTTAAGCCCGAGTCGATTCCGCAAGTCGGCTTCCGTACGGCGCTGACTGCGATGGTTGTCCAGGCATTTATGGGCGCACCTAATGACCTAGTGGTGCAGACCAATAGTATGAGCAAGATCGACAGCCCAATCGTGCAATTACCGGCGGATCGGGTCTGGCCCAGCGCCGTTGACCACTTTTCGTATTTCGAGAAGGAGAACGCCGAGATTCGAGACTTTGCCGGACAATTTTTCCTGAGCGGTTAGGAATGATGCTTGCCCCTCTTTCGCCAACCCCTTCTCCTTCTCGTTTAGAGGTAGACAGAGGAGATGTTCGCAATGACAATGGACCGCGATTGAATACCGCACACGCTCGCATGAGTCACCCCTCGCGCGGGAGAGGGATTGGGGGTGAGGGTCAAAAAGACCATCCCAACGCCTCAAACAGCGTCTTCATCCAAATGTTCTATCCACTCCTGAACTCTCTTTGGGAGAGACAGCAAGGGAGAAGGGTAAAAGGCCGGTGCGCTCCGCTCATTCGCATTAACGAGCGTGCAACTTTATTAGCGGCTCAAACGTCTCTACATACAGAACAAAAACATCGACATTATCATCATCCAAGGGAGCTTAACGCCATGAAGGGGTCTGCCCGGTTCGCAAAATCTTCGTGCTTACATTACCCGCTTCTTGCTTTTTTTGTCATCCTCTTGCTGCCGATCTTTCTGGTTACGACACTCTTACTCTTTTTGATCGGCCTGGTTTATCGACCACTGAGTAAAACCGTGCCGCTGTTGATCGTTGGATCTGGATTGTGGATGCTGCATTTCGCTAAGTATATCTCAGTCTTTCTGGTTCAGAAAAGCAATAAGATCTTCGATTTCAATTGGCGTGAGCTGGAGATCTGGCATCTGCGCCGCCGGGCGAATCGCCGCCGGATCGGCCAGCCATTGCCGTAGAAACGCCGGATCAGCAGTATAGAGCGATAGATCTGGTCCGATGTTGAGTGACAGCCCCCCGTACTCAACCCGGCTGTTGTGGTGACAGGTCACACATCCTTTGTTCTGAAAGAGTATCTTACCGCGTTCCGCTGAAGCAACAGGCAGAGCGGTTCTGGTGGGGACAGCAGCGGTCCCCGCCAGAGTACACGCGACCAGCAAGAGCATGCCAAGCGTGAAGACAAACGCCCTCATGACTGGATGACCGTGCGTCGCCGGAACAACAGCAATGCCGCTACGAGCGTTCCCAAGACTGCAATACCGGTTAGTGCCAGCCAGGGCTTGGTGAGCGGAAAAGATGCTGCTTGTGCGGACAGAACACTCTGATCAGCCGGAGCAGCCTTAGCCAGTGCGGTGCCAACCTGGAGCGGGCTCATCAGCGCCGGCTCGCCAAAAGCGGCAATCTCCCACTGCCAAACCCCTGCGGATGGCAGCGTAATCGTAGCGACATAATGCCCTGCTTCGCCTGCTTCCTGCGCCGTGAGAGTCACCCGGTCTCCAGGGCTTGGTTTCGCCAGGGAAACCATCGCCAGACCAGCCCCGCGGACAGCGCTCTCGAGTTGCCAAAAGCTGATCACCGGTTCCAAGCCTTGCATTGGCGTTTTGCCATGCTGCAATACGGTGAAGCCGACGTTGAAGGCCGCTTCCGCCCGCACATCGGCAGGCGTACTGTCGAGAGTAACGACAGCCCAGCCGCCGGCCAACGCGGGCAGCGGCATCGTCAGGAACGGCAGGACGATGGCGACCAGCCCGAAACGTGACAGTGTCCGTAGAAACATGGATTTTCTCCTCATTGCATCACTCCAATTCGCGTATCAAAGTCTTTCAGCACTTCCCCACTTGCGGTATCGAAGACCAACAGTTGATCGCTCTGCGCCACGTAGAGTCGCTTGCCGTCACTGCTCACGCCCAGGCCGGTAATTTGACCATCGGCCTGGTATGGTCCACTGACCGCTCGTTCTTTTGTATCGTAGGCCCAAACGTTCGTGCCGTTGCTGAAGTAGAGGGTCCGTCCATCTGGCGAAGTGACGCTACGACTGCTGGTTGCTTGCAGATGAGCGTCGGTTGGTAGCGGCGCTTGGGCATCAAACCGTGTAGCACGAACAAGCTTGCGTTGGTGCAGACTCACCTCGGCGATCACGCCCAGCGCCGTATTCGCCGCATACACCGTCTGACTATTGGGATCGAGCGCCAGCGTATAGTATTTGAGTAACTCGATATCGCCATCGCCCGACGGCAGATCGATACAGGTCGGGGCTTTATTCCAGAGATCGAGCGTGTGGATAAAGGCGACCTCGCGATTGGTGCTGAGGTAGAGCGTCAACAGCCACTGGCCATTTGGTGAAGCCAAGCCATCCCAAGCATAGCCGCTCATCACCTCATCAATCAGCTGCTTGTCGCGCAATGGGTCTTCCTGGAGTCGCTCCGCTGCCAGGTCATAGAGGCGGATGAGATAGTGATCCGGTTTCACAGCGGGCAGATGCTGGACCAGGAAGAGCGCGCTGCCATCGGCGGAGATCGTCTCGACCTCGAAGTTGCCATCCAGGACCAGTGCATTGACGACTCGCCCTTCCTCAGCCTGAACGATGTTCACCTTGGTCTGCCACTGGCCAGTCTCCTGGCGCTCCTGCTGCTCTTCTGCGCTGGGGCTGCGAGTCAGCGCTAGCCAGCGGCCCGACGGGGCCACTCCACTGAGCTCCCATGCGCCATCGAAGTCGAAGCTGCGGACCAGTTCGCCGGTTTGGGGATCGTAGGCGTCGAGGCGAGTATTCAGGTCAAATGCCGGGACGCTCTGCTTTGCAGCACTGACGTCGAGTTGTGGTTTGGGCGTCACAGATGCTGCATAGTAGGCTGTGTGGTCTGCGGCAAGCATGCCATTCGGCAGGCTGAAGCGCTGGCTGCCATCGGCCATGTCGTAGGCGATTGCGCGCCCTTTTGCGCCTTCAGGGCGTGCCAGAAAAAACTCGGAGGGCCAGGATTCGTGCGGCGACTTGGCAACCGCTGTTGCTGGTTGGGCAGCGCCAGGCGCCGCGGGTTGCGCCGCAACGGGTGCGGCAGGCTGGGATGTGCCAGAACAGGCGGGCAAGGCAAGCAAGAACAGAGTGATGATCAGTATATGGGGAGTCCGATTCATAGTATCGAGATCCTTTCTTATGTTGACACGTTAGCATCCTTCGGCTGAACCAGTCCTGAGCGCAGCCGAAGGGTTCAGGCCAGGGGTTTGAATGTTCTATCTGCGTGTATCGGCGTACACGGCGGTTTCAATCTCCGGGGTTGGGCGTATTCTCGCCGCTCCAGGCGGGCTGTTCAGCGCAGCGACTCGGCCACTTGGACGGCTTCCTCCAGTGTCAGGTCGCTCTCCAGCCGATAGGTCAGATCGCCCTCGGTCCAAATCAACACATCGCCCTCGACCAGATGCCGCAACGCATACTCGGCGCCGCCAGCCCGCGAAAGCTGGAAGTAATGTTCCCCGCGCACCCATAACGCGCGCTGGCCATTGACGGTCGTCTCTTCGAGCGTTATGAGTCCCCCTTTCGAGGCAAAGCTCTTTTCGACCATGGTTGGCGCGGTCAACATGTGCAGACTCAGCTTGACTCCTTCGGGTCGTTGCGGATCGAGCCAGACCAGGATCAGCGCCGTGCCATCCAGATTCTGCACGAAAACGCGGTCGGGTGGCCCCAGGTCGGACGGGTAGGTCGGCAGCCGAATCGCGAAGTCGACCTGGGCGCGGGCATCGTCTAGGGTCGTCTCACCGGCCAGATCGAGCAGCGAGGCGATGGGGGTCGGGGATGACGACAGTGTGGGATCGGCCGCCGCTGTCGCTGTCGTAGATGGAAGGGTCGCGGCGATTTCGGGCGTCGGCTCAGCCAGGAAGATGCGGATCACGCCGATCTGAAACACCCGCGCGACGCTCGCTCGCACCTGCGGCACCGCCAGTAGTCCGGCCAGTAGCACCAGTACAATCAGCGCGAGCCGCGCCCATTGCCTGGAGAAGAGTGTTATCCGAGGGTACTGGGTCTCAATCCGGCGTCGCACAGCCCCGGCGATGTCCGGCGTTGGCGGGTAGAGCAATGCTTGCGCCCGCTCACGCACGCTCGTTTCCCATTGTTCATGTTGCGGTCTATCACTCATAGTCATATTTCAAGATGAACTGTCTAGGTTTGGCGTTCCTGGCGCAATGCTGGGAATTCCCGATCCACCACCGTGCGTAGGCGACCCAGCGCCCGGCTCAAGCGTGATTTCACCGTGCCTGGCGCGATCTCTAGGGTTCGCGCAGTCTCGGCCTCCGATAGATCCAGGAAGTAACGCAAGTAGATTATTTCCTGGTCGGTGCAACCCAAACGCTGCACCGCCTGCCAGAGCGCCTGGGCTTCCCACTGTATGGCGCTGTGGTCGCAGAATGGTTCTACCGGCTCCGGCGCCAGGCTCAAGGCGCGCTGCAGCGCAGCCAGGTAGCGCCTAACCGAACGACGTCGGTTGTGGGCCAGGTTGGTTGTAATCCGCAGCAGCCAGGGTCGCAATGGACGCTTGCCATCGAAACTTGCGAGCGCGCGAAAGGCGCGGATGAAAGTCTCTTGGGCCGCATCATCGGCATCGTCGGCATCGCCCAAGAGCAGGTACGCCAGCCGGAAGACCGGCTCCTGATGGACCTGTACCAGCGTCTCCCACGCCGCCTCGTCACCCTGGCGGGCGCGGTGGATCAAATCAGCTTCGCTCACACGATTCTCTCCGGAGAGATCTGTTTGCCTGTTATACACCGCTGGTCGCGGTTGGGTTCCCGAAGATTCTAGCGGTTTTGCGCGCACTGTATGTACTGAGGAGACGATGTGGCAACGAGGCGGGAGATGCGACGAGGCAAAGAGACGAGGAGGTAAAGGCGACGTAGGGGCGCTTCGCGAAGCGCCCTTGCCTGCGGAAAGGTCTGAGGCGACAAAGGGCGACGAGGTGAGGAAACGGAGAGATGCAGAGCTGAGCCTTTATGAAAATGACCATTCAAGGTCGGCCTATCGGCTCTGCATTATCCGCTCGTTTTGCCTGTCGTTTCGGCCCGCGACCGGATGGGCGCTTCAGCAGGAAGCTCATTGGCGCTGGCCCGCCCGCCCATGAACGAAGGAATAATCGCCAGCAGCGCAATACTGGCCGCTACCAGCATGGCCCGGTCGAAGCCGCCGGCGATGGCGTCAACCGGTGCGGAGGTGATCGGCTCGAAGCGTTCACCGGCAATAGCCGTAACTTGCGAAGCCCAGATGGCGCCGGTGACCGCAATGCCGACGGTTTGCCCCAGGTTGCGCATAACGGCGAGCACGCCCCCGGCGACGCCCAGCGCTTCAACCGGGGCGTTGCTTAGCACGACGCTATTATTGGGGCTCTGAAAGAGACCGACGCCACAACCGAGCAGCAGCAGTAAGCCAATGACAACGAGCAGCGGCGTGTCAGTTCGCACCGCACTCATCCCCAGAAATCCCGCCGTAACAACTGCCAGACCCATCATCGTCAGCAGCCGCGCGCCGATTCTATCCGATAGCCATCCGCTAATCGGTGCAGCCATCGACAGCGTGAGCGGCAGACTGATCAGCACCAGTCCTGTGGTTTGTAAATCGAGCAGGTAGACTAGTTGCAGCAGCAGCGGTGTCAACAATAAGTTGAATGAGAGCGCACAGAACAGGACAAATACAGCCAAGAGATTGAGCGAAAAAGCTGCCTTGCGGAAGATGGTCAGGTTGAGCATAGGCTGCGGTGCGCGCAACTCCTGCCAGATGAACAACGCACCACCGATGAAAGCGCTCACAAAGAGACCGAGGATGCGCGGATCGTCCCAACCCAACCGCGATCCCTCTGTCAAACCGAGCAGAAAGCACAAGAGGCCGAACAGTAACAATAGCGCACCGGGGATGTCGAACTTTTGGCGTTCGGTCTGGATGTTATCGTGGGGCAATGAGCGCAGCGAGACCCAGATTCCGAATAGTCCAATCGGAATATTGACGAAGAAGATCGCCTCCCAGCCAATCGTATTGAGCAGGAAGCCGCCCATAGCCGGACCGATCAGGATGCCCATTGCTACCGTCGAGCCAATGAAACCCAGCGCCATACCACGCTCTTTGGCCGGAAAGGCCAATACTAATAGCCCTGGACCCAAAGCCTGGAGCATCGCTGCACCAACGCCCTGAAGCACGCGGAAGCCGATCAAGGCCCCGATTGTCGGGGCGAACCCGCACAGCGCCGATGCCAGGGTGAAAATTGCAAAACCGGCGATATAGATGCGTCGTTTGCCCATCATATCGCCCAGGCGGCCCATCATTAGCAAGAGGCAGGTAATTGAAAGCAAATAGGACAATATCACCCACTCGACAACGCCTAGATCGCTATTGAAGGCGTTGACCAGGGATCTGAGCGCGATATTGACAATAGAGCCATCAATGGTCGACATCAGAACGCCGGAGCCAACCGCAGCCAGCGCCCACCATTTGCGTGTGTCGTCAGTCAAAAGCGTTTTCCTTTACCAAGCCATCCAGATTTTTCCCAATGGCACAACGAGTAGGTAGATAGGGCGAAGATGAACACCCTATGAACATACAAGGCTGCACACAATCTAGCATCGCCCCAAAGACAGACGCACCTCCTGGACGAACGATCGGACAGGATGACTCTAAAGATCTTGAGGAATTTCCTTTTCGCATACGGTCGGGAGCTGGCGCAAGGATGCAGGAACTGTTCTTTGTCCTGCATCCTTGCTTTAGCGGGCGGTAGTGGCGTTGGCGCCTCAGGAGGAACGATGCCTACTTGTCGTTCAGCGCGACAACGCCCGGTAGTTCGCGGCCTTCTAGCAATTCAAGCGATGCGCCGCCGCCGGTGCTGATATGGCTCATTTTCTCAGACAGATCAGCCTGCTCGACCGCCGCCACCGAGTCGCCGCCGCCGATGATCGTCATCGCGCCCGCGTCGGAGGCGGCGGCCATGGCTTGGGCAATCGCGCGGGTGCCAACGGCAAACGGTTCCATTTCGAAGACGCCCATCGGTCCATTCCAGATCACCGTCTTGGCCCCTTTGACCTCGGCGCTGTAGGCTTCTCCCGTTGCCGGGCCGATATCGAGCACCCGCCAGCCGTCGGGGATAGCGTCGACGGAGACAACCTGGCGTTGCGCGTCGGCGCTGAAGGCGTCGGCGATGACGACGTCGCTCGGCAGCATGAACTTGATCCCGCTGGCGCGGGCCTTGCCAATCAGGTCGTGTGCTGTTGCGACGCTGCCTTGCTCGACCAGCGAGTCGCCAAGCTTGTAGCCCTGGGCAAGCAAGAAGGTATTCGCCATGCCGCCGCCGATAAGCAGCGCATCCACCCGGTTCAGGAGATTCTCGATCACGCCGATCTTATCGCTGATCTTCGCGCCGCCGATAATGGTAACGAATGGAGGTTGCGGCTTCTCCAAGGCGCCGTAGAGAGCGTTGAGTTCAGCTTCCATCAAAAATCCAGCCACAGCCGGCAGGTAACGGGCGACGCCCTCGGTACTGGCGTGGGCGCGGTGGGCTGAACCAAAGGCGTCATTGACATAAACATCGCCCAGTTTTGCCAATTCTTGCGCCATCGCCAGGTCGTTGTCCTCCTCGCGCGGGTCGAAGCGGGTGTTTTCCAGCAGCAGCACCTGGCTTGGTTTGAGAGAACCCGCTGCTGCCTCTGCCGCCGGACCGGAACAGACTTCGGTCTTGTGGACTTCGGTCGCCTCGGGCAGCAGTTCGAACAGACGCTCGGCGACTGGGCGCAGCCGCATACTCTCGACAACTTTCTTTTTAGGGCGGCCCAGGTGCGACATCAGCACGACACTGGCCCCATGTTCGAGCAGGTAGCGAATCGTTGGCAGCGCAGCGCGGATGCGGGTGTCGTCGGTGATATGACCATTTGCGTCAAGCGGCACATTAAAATCGACGCGCACCAACGCGCGTTTGCCCTCCCAGCTTATGTCACGGATGGTTTGCTTGTTCATGACGCTATCTTCTCCTTAATTGGGAACATAAAGAAATACGTACCGGTTTGCGGTGTTATGTAGCTGAGTATGAACCTCGATGGTTTCATTGTAGCATACCTGGCTGGTATGGATGAGACGATGAGGCATAGAGGCGCGGAGACGTGGAGACGCGGAGACGTGGAGACGTGGAGACGTGGTGAATGCTGCTACGATACTTAAAGAGCCAGATCTTCCAGGACAAGCACTATTAGATCTGATACTCGTTTCAGCCGATCATCGTTGGTGAGAAAGGCGGTACAGCCATTGTTCAGAGCAGTAGCAATTTGGAGAGCATCGGGAGTGCGGATGCCGTAGCGCGCTCTCAGGTCAGCTGCTTGTTCGACGCTAGCGGCGTCGATGGCGCGTAATGAAAAGTGTCGACTGTGGAGCAACAAGCGCTGATATTGTTGTACAAGGATGGTATTACCGAACTGTTTAGGTTGAACAAGCACTTCGACAAGGGTCACCACAGAGCTGATACCAACCATACTGCCCTGCGCGATGCGCTTGAAAATGTCATGCACACGATCAACATAAACAGGATTGCGTTCCAGGAAATAGATGAAAGGCGCAGTATCGATCCCCAGACGTGCCACACCAGCCATCGCGGTGTCAAGCTTCATGGATACTGCTCCCATTCATCGCGTAGCGCATTGACATACTGTTGTGTGTCAACATCTTGCCAGATCTCAGCTCCTAGCCCTTCTAGGTCAAGAATGGTTGGCTCAGGCTCAAGTTAAGCTTCTTCGGGTTCGGTGAGATCTTGGGCGATGCGTACAAGAAGTGGGAGCCGCGCAGCGCGGGACAATGGCTTGATCCGCTGTTCGTAGAGCTGGGTCAGATCTCTCTGGTTCATGGCCTTGTCCCTTTCTATAGCTCGGCCAGTGCTACGTACAACGTTACGAAAGCGCCAAGGGTTTATTGTACACGCTTGCTCTCAAATCTGTTGTATCTGTGGTAACCTGTAGATCATTACTTTGCGAGGCGCAAGTCACACGGATTGGACAACTTATGGAACTCGATACGACAACCGAACGCCTGGTGAGCGCCGCGCTCTTGCGGTTGCGCATGCGCACACCCTTCTTCGCCACGCTAGCGCTCTTTGCCCGCATTCGCGTCAGTACAGAACATCCCACCGCCGCAACCGATGGGCGCGATGTCTTCATCAACCCAACCTTTTTCCAGTCTCTCGACCCGGCCCAACAAGACGCGATCCTGCTCCATGCTGTGCTGCATGCGGCTCTGCTCCACGTGTCGCGGCGCGGCGTGCGCGACGAAATGGTCTGGAACATCGCCATCGATATTGTGGTCAATGGCATTATCGCCGAACAGGGCAACCTCGACATTCCGCCGGACACTGCGCGTGATCTAGAGTTAGCCAAGCTCAGTGTCGAAGAGGTCTACGAACTGCTGCGCTTCAGCCCGGAGCGGCAGCCGCCCTTGCCAGGGCTCGATCTGTTCAACAACACAGTCGCTGGCAGCGCCGGCGATCGCAACGCCACGGAGGGCAAAGAGGACGGCAGCATTGCCAGCGCTCGGGCAGCGGAGCTGGAAGCTCATTGGCGCAATGCTTTCCAGCAAGCGAACGCTGTTGTCTTGACCACCCAGAGTGGCTCGCTCCCCGATGGCATGCGTCGCGAGATTGCAGCCCTCGAACCCGGGCGGATCGATTGGCGTACGCACCTTTGGCGCTATCTGGTGCAGACGCCGAGCGACTTCCAGGGCTTCGACCGGCGCTTCGTCGGGCGCGGGCTCTACCTGGAAGCGCTGGAGGGCGAGACGGTGCGGGTCTTTGTAGCCGTGGACAGTAGCGGTTCGATCAACGATCAACAGATCCGCGCGCTGGTTAGCGAGGTGCAGAGCATACTACGCAGCTACCCGCACCTCAAGTGCGACCTCTACTATGCCGACGATAAAGCCTATGGCCCGTATTACCTCGCGGCTGATGGTGAAATCCCGCCGCCGGTCGGCGGGGACGGTGCCGATTTTCAGCCTTTCTTCGCGGCGGTCGAAGCCAATCGCAATCCCTCCGAAAACTGCATTTGCGTCTATCTCACTGATGGGTTTGGCATATTCCCGGCCCACGCGCCAAGTTTGCCGATGTTGTGGGTGGTCACGCCGGGCGAACGGGCGTTCGAAGAGTTTCCTTTTGGCGAAGCGGTGCGTTTGGTGCAAGAGGCGTGAGCCGAAGCGAGGACGACTCGAACTGGGCTGACGCTATATTCGTCGAATGGCCAGCATGGTAATGTCGTCGGCGAGAGCGGTATGGCCAACGTGGGCGTACACATCGCCTTTGATCCGCTCCATAAGCGGGATAATTGCCGGCGCGGGCTGCTGGAGGATTGCGAGCAGGCGGTCCTCGCCGAAGAGATCGCGGCAGGTGTTGCGCGCCTCGGTGATGCCGTCGGTATAGGCGATGAGCGTGTCGCCCGGCTCGATCTGGGTTTGCGCTATGCTGAAGGGACTACCGTCTATGAGGCCAATTGCCGGGCCGGTTGGGTCGAGCATTGTTTTGATCCCGGCGGGGCCAAGCAATACTGGCGGCAGATGGCCACTGTTGACATACGTCATGATGCCGCTCGTGATATCGACCACGCCAAAAAAGAGCGTTGCAAACATCCGTGGCCGGCTCCGGTAATGATGGCGCGCGATGTAGCTGTTCGTCAGTTCTATCGCGTAGAGGGGATTGTCGATCCCCGTCGGCGACTGGTCGGCGAAGGCGCGCATCAGGCTACGCACCAGGGTCATATACAGCGCCGCCCCGACGCCTTTATCGCAAACATCGGCGATGAGCAAGCCTAGTTTGTTATTCGGCAGCTCGAAGGCATCATAAAAGTCGCCAGCGACCTCGCGGGCGGGCTGGAATGCGGCGGCAATCTCCCATCCCGGCGGCTGCGGGAGCATCGCTGGAAAGAAGTCGGCCTGGATGCGTCGCCCCAACTCCATTTCTTGCTTTACAACGTGCAGGTAAGCCTGTTCCTGGTCGCGTAACCATTTCTTCTCCAGGCATGCACTGATCCGCGCGCGCAAAAGGACTGGGTTGAAGGGCTTGGTGAGATAATCTTCAGCGCCGAGCTCAATACATTTGACCACACTGTCCAGATCTTCCACCGCCGAGATCATAATCACCGGGATGTGCCGCAGCGTCGGGTTGGCTTTCAAGCGCTTCAGCACCTCGTAGCCGTCCATTCCTGGCATCATCACGTCGAGGAGCACAATATCGAAGCGTCCCACCTGGATCAATTCGAGCGCTTGGGCGCCATCGACCGCAGATATAACAATATAACCGTGGCGCTCTAAGCGACGGGTAAGGAGGTCGCGATTCAGTTCTGAGTCGTCAACGACCAGAATGGTCCCATGATCGGATTGCATGATCTATGATCTACTACAACGAGAATCTCAGACGCACTGCTTGGAAATGCTATTCAGGACGTTGATCCTTCACGATGTTCAGGACAAGCTCTGAGTCCTTTGTAGAGCCGAAGGGCTCAGGATTGGCTCGGAAAAGGGCCTCACATCCGTTTGTAAGGAGATTCTTCACTGCGCCGGCCCTGAGCTCTTCGGCGAGCCAATCCTGAGCGTAGTCGAAGGACTAAGGAGCGGTTTGCCGAAGGGTTCAGCATGACACGTCTCGTTGCAGCAATAGCATAGCCAAAAGCGCCGAGCCTTGTCTTGGACGATACTGCCAGGACACATGCTGTACTTGTATGGATACTACGTCAACACGTCGTGAATGTACATGAATTATACCAGAGAGCGCCTGATGCGCCAAACATTGCTGTGGCAGTGTTAGGACTGCGTCGAAGCGGAACGCCA
>JAKSDJ010000997.1 GCA_022360155.1 Chloroflexales bacterium
GGCCTGGAGGGGAACACTCCTCCAACCCATCCCTTTTCAGACAAGCCGTTTAGGGTCTGTTAAACAATGACATATGAGCAAGGTGGCAATTTGGCAAGGCTCATCTGCACCCAATCGCCCCTGACAGCCCCAAAAACCTTAACAAGCCTTAGTATCGATCTCCAATGCTGAAAACTGTCTGATGAGGATGTTGGCGGAGGATCTGACAGACTGTGTCTCTCAGGCCGGCCTCGTTTCCTAACCGAATATTGTGAAGGATCTACGCCTCGCCAAACTATTCCCTTCTCGGATCGTTGTTCATAACTGTAGTTGCACTCTTATGCATGGGACTTTGCGATGGCGTAATGATTGTCACGCTGAAGACAGCAAAGCATCGTACACCGGATAGAAACGTGCTTCTTCGCTTTGTACAGCGCGATACATCGCGCGAGAATACGCACATGTAGCATCGAAACATTATGGTCATTGGTATCCTAGCTCTTCAAGGCGACTTTCGCGAACACGAAGAAATGCTGCAACGGATGGGCGCTACGACACGTCAAGTGCGCTTGCCGAAGCACCTTGCCGAAGTCGATCGGCTGATCATTCCGGGCGGCGAGAGTACGACAATAAGTCGACTGTTGGTGTTGTATAATCTACTCGAACCCTTGAAACAACGGGCTGGGCGCGATCTCCCCGTGTGGGGAACGTGCGCCGGTGCAATCATCCTAGCAAGCCATGTTCTCGACGGGCGGCCCGACCAAGCAACCTTGGGCGTGATGGATATGACTGTGCAGCGAAACGCATACGGACGACAGCAAGAGAGCTTTCAAACCGATCTTTCCTTTCCCGTCATTGGCGACCAACCCATGCCAGGCGTGTTTATCCGTGCGCCAAGCATCCAGACGGTCGGCCCAGGCGTTGATGTCCTGTCCCGATTATCTGACGGTACAATTGTCGCCGCACAGCAAGATCGCCTGCTAGTGACGACGTTCCACCCGGAACTTACCAATGATGGCCGGGTTCATCGCTATTTCTTAGAAGTGTAGGCTTGAGGACTTGCGGGTTAGCTTGCTTGACTCTTCGCCCTCACCCCGTAGAGGTGTATGATTCGATCTGTTGCACCGGGTGATCTGTGGGCGCTGCGGAGAAAGCCGCGGAGCCAGGTGCTGTTGTACAACGAAGAACTATTGGCTGAGCCGCACCGGCCCTTCTGGTTTGCGTTGCGCTGCTTGCTGCAAGGCGGCGGTCGTGACCGCGGCATGACGGTTTTTCATGACCGCGGGCTGCGCGCAATGGTGCAAGCCCAAGGGCGCTACGGACGGCCTGAACAAGATATCATCTACCTCGTCACGCAAGGTGCGCCGAGTCGTGGCTTGCCGAGTGATCACGATATCTGGTTCCACCTGCTCGAACGACTCTGTATTTACGCTGGCCAGAATTATGTACAGCGGCTGTTTACCGCGGTCCCTCACCAATATGCCGAAATACGCGAGATCTTTCGCCAACTTGGCTTCCAAGCTTATGCTAACCGCACCATCCTGCAACTCTCTGGGCCTGATTGGAACCAGGGCACAACCCTGGCGCCAATGCGGAGCCAATCGCGACGCGACCACTGGGCCATCCACAAGTTATACGGATCTGTCACCCCTCACCTGGTTCAACACGCCGAAGCGCGCAATTCACGCACATGGCTCTTGCCTCTGACCCAACGCTGGCGCAAAAAGCGCCGTCATGCCTGGATTATGGGTCAGGAAGATGACCTAACCGCCTATGTGCATATCTTGAGCGGCGCTGCAGCTCACATCATCACGCTGCTGTTGCACCCTGATGCTCGTGAGAAAATGCCTGACGTTTTGCGCTTTGGGCTGGCCCAGTTGCATGATACCCGGCCCGTCTATTTGTTGTTACGAGAGTATCAACAAGATCTCCTGGCATTTGCCCAGGATTTGGGGTTTCAGCCAGTTGCCGAACAGACCTTGCTCATGAAAAGCATGGTGGTGCCAGTTCGGCGCTCTGTGCTGCTCCCCGTGCTCGAGCCGAGCCTGGAACCGCAAGTGCGTGCGCCAGGCGTCTCCACGTCGAGGGAGGATTCCTTTGCCCATGTCAGAACCACAAGAAGTAACTCATGACATTACACTATTGCTGGATGCGCTTCCCACACATATTCAGCAAGCGCTTCTTCAGGACACGGATGATCCAAGCGACCTGCTCGAGGTCATTATGGATCTTGGCCGCTTGCCTGAAGCACGCTATCGCGACCACGAGCGCTTCCTTAGCGATCTGGAGATTACCCGTGAAGATATAGATTATGTGACAACTCGGATTGGCGCCTTTGGTGAAGATAATCGCGCCGGCATCCCCCGGACGCTTCACCGCATCTCTGCGATCCGCAACCGCAGCGGAGTCGTGATTGGACTCACCTGTCGGGTTGGGCGAGCGGTCTTTGGCACCGTCTCGATCATTCGCGACTTGGTTGAAACCGGAAAAAGCATCCTTTTGCTAGGAAAGCCTGGTACGGGTAAAACGACGTTGCTTCGTGAAACCGCCCGCGTCCTGGCCGAAGACTTACGCAAGCGAGTCGTCATTGTTGACACATCGAATGAGATTGCCGGCGACGGCGACATTCCACACCCAGGGATCGGGCGGGCGCGACGCATGCAAGTGCCGCGCCCCTCGGAACAGCACGCCGTTATGATCGAAGCCGTCGAAAACCATATGCCCGAAGTGATTGTCATTGATGAAATCGGCACTGAACTGGAAGCGATGGCGGCACGCACGATCGCCGAGCGCGGTGTGCAACTGATCGGCACCGCCCACGGCAATACCCTCGACAATCTGATGGTCAACCCGACCTTGTCAGACCTGGTTGGCGGTATCCAGGCGGTTACTCTGGGCGACGAGGAAGCGCGACGGCGCGGCACGCAAAAGACTGTGCTCGAACGCAAAGCTCCGCCAACATTCGATGTGCTGGTCGAGATCCAAAGTTGGGATGGCGTCGCTGTCTACGGCGATGTAGCAACAGCAGTCGATCTCATCCTGCGAGGCGAAGAGCCTCTGCCTGAACTACGCACCCGTGACGCCGATGGTAACCTGGTTGTAACAACACCGCCACGAGTCGAGTCAGAAAATGATCTATCATTTACCCAACGACGCAGCGGGGTGCGCATAGAGCGAGATCGAAATGGGCCGCGATTACGCGAACGTAATGGATCGCAAGGCGGAGTGAATCAGGCCATTCCAACCCAGCGCATTTTTCCATTTGGGGTAAGTCGTAATCGTCTGGAAAATGCCATTGGACGCCTGCATGTGCCAGCGATCATCGTGCGTGATATGCACGATGCCACGCTGGTAATGACCCTCAAGAACTATTACCGCCAGAGTGCACAGCGGTTGCGCCAAGCAGAGGAACAGGGCATCCCCGTCTATGTGCTGCGCAACAACACAATTACGCAAATGGAACGCCAACTCGCCAACATTTTTCACCTACATGATGAAGATGATATGCCAGGGCATCGCAGCGGCGGCGAAGATACAATTGAAGACGCGATGCTCGAAGCTGAAACAGCAATTACACAGGTGATGAATGGCGAGCGGAACGTGGTAGAATTAGCGCCACGGAGCAGCTACATTCGACGCTTGCAACATCAAATGGCTGACCGTTATAATCTTCGTTCGGAGAGCCGAGGGAGTGAACCGAACCGACGTGTAAAAATCTATCGACCATAAAATGGAACCCCTTTAAGAGTGTGGCCATTTCACTAAATACGATGGCGATTAACCTCAGCGTAGAGAACACGAGTTACGAGCTATCGAGCATCATCTTCTGATTGGTCACACTCTCTTATATAGTACGGGTCTAGTTATGAGCCTGTTTATTACATTCGAGGGTTTAGAAGGGAGTGGTAAAAGCACCCAGGCGCGACTGCTCTACGAGCGGCTACAGATACGGGGCTACCCAGTGATTTTAACTCGCGAGCCTGGGGGGACGCGCATCGGCGAGATGATTCGCCGTATCCTGGTTGATCTGAAGCATACCGAAATGGCGCCAACAACCGAGACGCTTTTGTTCTCGGCTGCGCGAGCGCAACTGATTAGTGAATTGATTCGACCCTATCTTGCGACCGGCGGCATCGTGCTATGTGATCGCTATTCCGACTCAACCTACGCCTACCAAGGATATGGCCTAGGCCGAGATCTCGACGAGCTACACGCTATCACCAAAGCGGCAACGGGCGACCTGATGCCCGATCTCACGCTGTATCTTGATCTGACGGCGGAAGAGGGGTTGGAACGCAAACGACTCGCTGCACGAGTGAATCGTGGTGAACAGCTTATGACACCATCCTCCCCATCCTCTTCTAACAATGCACAACAGGAACCGGCGTGGAACCGGCTCGATGCTCGTGACCTGGAGTACCACCAACGGGTTGCGACCGGGTTTCAGGAACTGATCCAGCGTGATCCGCAGCGCTGGCGCAAAATCGACGCACGGCTCCCTGTTCATGAAGTCGCTCACCTCGTTGAATTGGAAGTAGAGCCGCTGTTAGCGCAAATAACGCTCTTGGAGCAGGACTCGTGAAACTCATTCTGGCTGTGGTACAACATCAAGACGCCGGCAGACTCGTAGACGCCTTGACAGCGCAAAAGTTCCGGGTCACCCGAATCAGTAGCGAAGGCGGATTTCTACGCGAGGGTAACGTTACCTTGATGCTCAACATTGCAGACGAGCAGGTCGACTCTGTACTGCAAATTGTCCGCGAACACTGTTCGACCCGTACGCGCTATGTTTCGCCCATGCCGCCGATTGCCGAGTCGGGTGAGTTCTACCCGCCAACCCCGCTTGAAGTGCAGATTGGGGGCGCAACCGTTTTTGTGTTGCGGGCGCAAACCCAACGACTGTAAAAAGAATGCATGCAGAATTCAGAATAATGAAGCCACAAATCCGATTCCTGATGTGCGATTCAAAGGAATAATACTTATGGAAGCAATTCAAGGTTTTCTTACTAATTTACAACCTATTCTCAGTCTGCTAGGCATTGTTATCGGGGCATATCTGCTCTTGTTATGGGCGGCTTCTGTGCTGTGGTCCTATCGCGACATCCGTTCGCGCAGCGAAGATGTTTCGGTGCAGGTTCTCATAGTTGGCCTGGTGCTCCTCTTGCCTTTTGGCGGCATCCTCTTGCATATGATCCTGCGACCTACCCAGACTCTTGCTGAAAAATACGAGCGAACGCTCGAAGAAGAATACCTGCGGCGCGATATTGAAGAACGTTATGTTTGCCCTGAATGTCAGCGTGCAATTGAACCCGACTTTGTCATGTGTCCACATTGCCACTCGCAATTGCGCCGGCGCTGCCAATCTTGCGACCGCGTCATTGACCTGACATGGAGTATGTGTCCATACTGTGGCAATGACGGATCGACGGCAATCCGTATGGGAAGCGCACCGCTCCCTGCATACCGACCTGCAACACAACCACACAGAACCGAAGAAATAACCCGTTGACGCTTTGTCACCAACGGAGGTGACTATGCCCCCAACAATCACTGATGTTCCAGGTATACTGGTTGGTCACGCCCACGATACCGAGGCATTGACCGGATGTACGGTCGTTCTGGCGCCCGATGGCGCTGTCGGCGCAGTAGATGTGCGCGGCGGCGGACCAGGAACGCGCGAGACCGACTTGCTCGCTCCAACAGCAATGGTATCCGAAGTCCACGGTATCGCCTTATGCGGCGGCAGCGCTTTTGGGCTTGCAGCAGCGACCGGCGTCGTAGAATGGTTGCGCGAACATGGGATTGGCTATGATGTGCGGGTAGCGCGTGTGCCGATTGTTCCCGCTGCCGTGATCTTTGATCTGACGATTGGACGCAGCGATCGCTGGGCAGACGCGGCGATGGGTTATACAGCCTGCACAATGGCAACAACGACCGTTGCCGAGGGCTGCGTTGGTGTTGGCATCGGTGCAACAGTGGGGAAGATGCTTGGCCCAATAGCCGCAGTGAAGAGCGGGGTTGGCGTTTGGAGCGAAACCCTGGCCGATGGCACAGTGCTTGGCGCTCTGGCCGTTTGCAACGCCTTTGGTGATGTTTGGCGCGAAGGCGGCGGCATCATTGCAGGCGCGCGCAACCTGGAGCAAGGCGGGTTTGCCGATGCTACACGCCTACTGCGGACGCCAGAAGTGCAACAGGCTTTTGCTGGCTTCGCTGCCAACAATACTACCCTTGCAATAGTCGCAACGAATGCTAGCCTAGATAAGGCTATGGCGACAAAACTGGCGCAAATGGCCCAGGATGGGCTGGCACGCACGATCCGCCCGGTTCACACCCCCCTTGATGGCGATACGGTTTTCGTGCTCTCAACTGGACAACGACCCGCACCGCACCTGGCAATCCTGGGGTCAATTGCTGCCGATGTTCTCGCGCATGCCATCGAGCGTTGCGTTACCGAAACAACCAGTATAGGCGGCCTTCCCGCCGCGCGTGATCTCTAATGCCATTGCTCATTGCGCTCAAAGGTCATCCTGGCTGTGGAAAAAGCGCCATCGCCCATCGCTTGGGCTCGCACCTCAAAATCCCTGTTATTGATAAAGATGACATTAAGGATCTGCTTGTCGGCTATCCCGATCCCGGCGGGCTGGCCTATGTCACAATGTTTCGTATTGCACATCGCCAGTTGCTCCTCGGATTGCCGGTCATTTGCGACAGCCCGTTGAGCGAGGATCAGGGGTATGCCGCAGCGCGGCGCATCGCAACCGAGACAAATGCGGGCCTCGTTGTGATCGAGTGTATCTGCTCGTCGCCCAAAATCTGGCGACAGCGTATCGAGCAGCGCGGCGCCCTTGGCGAACCAGCCCACAATATCGCCAGTTGGAGCGACTTGAAGCGACACCTGACTCGCCGTAGCGAGTCGTCACGCTATTCCATCGATGCTCCGTATCTAGTCGTTGACACCGTCCACTCCCTCGATCAAGTGATGAACGAAGTATTGACCTGGATCGCGCCGCACGTTGCCCAAACATACCAGGCGCGCGGGTATCAGCCCGAAAAAGCGGTTCTGTCTATGCTCAAAAGCGCAGAATAACACAGGCAGCCGGCGCACCTCAATAGCCTGAAAAGCTGCACTGCCTTCAAATAAAACTACCAATCCCCCACATACGACAGCACTCGTCATTACAATCATTTTAAGATGGCGCTGTATGTGGTATTCCTTCCCCCAATACGCTAGATGTCATTAAAAAGAAATTCACTGCCCCCTCATTTGTTGGCCAAGCCTGGTACAATGAAAGCGTTCTATCAGCACAGCATCTTTCGATTCCTGCATCGCATACGTTGATACAACAGCAAAGAGAAACAACATGCCACCCCATATTGTTGGAATTCTTGGTCCACTTGCTGGATGCAGATTTACGCTTGGCAATATACCGATGACCTTCGGGCGGAGCATCGAAAACATTGTTGTCATCGCCAGTATGCGCGCATCGCGCCACCATGCAGAATTGCGCCGCGAGGGCGCGCGCTATGTGCTTCTTGATCTGGGGAGCTTGAACGGAACTCAAGTCAACGGTCGGCGGATCCGGGCACAGCAGCTCGAACCTGGCGACGTGATCGAGATCGGCGAAGAAGTATTTCGCTTTGAGACAACCCCAGGCACCGATGCCCGCACGCTTGTCGCCGGAATACCCCAGGTATCTGCCACCCAACCATACTTGCCTACAGTCGGCGTATCGTCACAACAGCCGCTGCCCCCAATCAGCGGTTCGCTGCCGCCCAACACCTTTCCAACCTCAGCATCATTGCTCCGTCGGAGCGCAGGCCTTCCGCTGTTGGTCATCGGCAGCCTAATTATCTGTGTCTTCCTGGCCGGATCATTCGGCGGATTGGCTTTCTTCACAACAGTGCGCAGTGGCGGCGAATCCTTCATTGTTTCCACGTCAACGTCCGATCAGCAGGCGGGCATTGCCCCCGCACCAACCCGAGCCATACCGCCGGGCGCTGCTGATTGGACGGTCATGGTCTATCTCGATGGCGACAACGATCTGGAGCCCGATGCGCTGCAAGATTATGCCGAGATGGCACGGGTCGGCTCAACTGAACGGGTCCACATCCTCGTCCAACTCGATCGTATCGCGTCGCGGGAGCACTGGGACGATACATCGAACGGCAATTGGGACGGCGCCCGGCGTTTCCGTGTCGAGCAAGGCGTGATGCCGGATCCAGCCAATCAACTGCAAGATCTTGGCGAAGTGAATATGGGCGATCCACGTACCCTGGCCGACTTCGTTGAGTGGGGGGTTAGCACCTATCCAGCCCAGCGCTACGCGCTTATTCTCTGGGATCATGGTGCGGCCTGGCCAGGGATTGCCAGCGATGACACCAGCAACGGTGATGCCCTAACATTGCCCGAATTGACCTCCGCGCTTTCGACTGCTGAACAGCGCACCGGTTTTGGCAAACTTGACCTGATTGGCTTCGATGCCTGCCTGATGGCGCAGATCGATGTCTTCCAGGCGATTGAACCGTATGGACTGGTTGCCGTCGGCAGCGCCGAGTTAGAACCAAACGAGGGTTGGGACTGGGATGCCTGGCTAACCCAACTGAGCGCCAATCCTGAACAAACAGCGTTTGATATTGCCCCAGTGATTGTCGAAACATATATTAAATCTTTCGTTGGCACTGACGCCAGTGATATCACCCTCTCGGCCTTCGATCTTCGCCAGTTTAACGGCCTGATCGAACGGCTTGACCGGCTGGCCGACGCAATGATGACTGATCTGCACGGCTCATACCGAGCGATTGGACAAGCCCGCTCATTTGTCACTACCTACGCGCCCTCTTATCCCGAAGAGTTTAATGCGATCGACCTGGGACATTTTGCCCAGTTGCTTCCCGATCAGGGGGCCACAGGTGCGGTTGCCGCCGCAGCCCAGGAACTTGCCGATGCCATCGAGCAAGCCCGAATCGCCAATGGGTATGGTTCATATCATCGCAACTCCAGTGGTCTCTCGATCTATTTCCCGCAATTGTCTCATTTCTACCTCTCTTTCTACGAGCAAAGCTCACCCTTGCCCCGCCAAACAAGTTGGGCTGATTTCCTCAAAACCTATCACCACATAGGGACAACAGTCATTGATGTACCAACGATCACTGGTCTGCAGATCGACGGACTGCTAGCGAGCCTCAATGCGCCAATCACGCTGCAAGGGAATGTAGCCGGCAAAGATATTGGCAATGTCTTTTCCTTCATTGGAACACCCAATGCCAATCGTGATACGATACAGTTACTCCACGTCGATTTCGTTTACCCGCCAGGGTCCGTACCGGGTTCAGAACCGTCTGCATGGCCGGAAACGAGCACGCAGTTACAACTCAACTGGAATGCGACACAATGGCGCCTCAGCAACGGCAGAGACCAGATCGGCGTTCTGCTAGGCCCAATCAAATATGGCGCCGAATTCTACGGTATTGAAGGAATTTACACCTCACAGGCGACTGGCGAACAGACCGATGTTGGGCTGGTTTTCGTTGTCAACCAAGGGCAGGGAATCCTAGTTCGGATCTGGGGCTTTCCTCGCGACGCGAGCGTCGGTGAACCACAACCGTACGAGTTACGACCGGCAGCCGGCGACACCTTTACTGCTTACATCCGCATGTACACCGATAAAGGCGATCAATTGGAGCCAGGTCGCATTCAAGGTGAAACAATCACCTTTGGCGATCAGCCGTTAAGCGTCGCCCTTGGGCCTGCACCCGATGGCGAATACGTTATGGGGTTCTTGGTACGCGATATTGCCGGTCAATTCCAGTACGATTATGTGGATATATCAGTAAGCAATGCCGGCGCCGGCAAGCCGCAACGGTTTCAGTAGCGCCGCGTATAGTCTTTGCCAAATGGATAGGAACTCTCGCTACACTGGCAGGTTAGCAGTAGAGCCACATCAACGTCCTGCCATAATACGCAGATGACGCAAATAACCGCACGATTGCCGCAGATAGCTTGGGAGCTGCAGCGATCGTGCGGTTGATCTATGATTGATGTAGCAACCTTGGGTTAGCAGATAAATGCCCGCCGAAGGCCGGCTATGCGTGCTATACTGATACTATTGTGAGCTGCAATAATCTAGTGTGAGCTGCAATAATCTAGAGCCTAACAACCATGACTTTTCAAGATATGATCCAGACCGCGCTCAGTAATCTGGGACGGCGGAAAGTGCGTACAATCCTCACCTCTGTCGGTGTCATTGTTGGCATCTTAACCATTGTCACAATGGTCTCACTTGGTGTTGGTGTTCAGCGGGAGATCCAAGCCCAGTTTGCCGATCTGGGACTTGAGAATGTCTTCGTGCGCCCGCGTCTTGGGCAAAGCGATGACTTCTTTACCCGATTTGGCGCACCAGCGCCTCAAAGCCCGATTACACCCGAAGTCATTGAGCGCTGGCGCGAGTTGCCGAATGCGGTTGTCGTCGAGCCAAACATCTTCATGGGCGAAGTGACAACTCTTCTGGCATTTGCTGGCGGGGAAACAGAGAACACTAACGACATGCGCCGTGTCGCTGTGCGCGGCCCAGAGCGATTTCCCGATCCATTTCAACTTGAGCCGCAAGCCCTAGCCGGCTCCATCGACATTAGCGAGCAAAGCGGCGTGATCGTGCTGAGCCAAAGTATCTTGCCGCGTGGTGTTGATGCCGCCGACCTGGTCAACAGCCAAGTCGAGATCGTCTTGCAAAACCCGCGCGGCGAAGACGAGCGCTTCCCACTACGGGTCATTGGCGTTAGCGACCGCGATGAGAGTGAAGTATTCGTTGCGGTCGCCGACATGGTAGCCATGAAATCGTGGTGGTACAACCTGCCTGACTATTTGGACACGCGCGGATATGACTCGGCGGTGGTGCGCGCGACCAGTGTCGGCGAGGCCGCCAACCTGGTGAGGAATTTCCGCAGCGAGGGGTTTAGTGTGCAGTCCCTGGAATTGATCCTGGATACGGCTAACCGAGCTTTTGCCGTGATCAATGTCATGTTGGCGTCGGTCGGCGGGTTGGCGCTCTTCGTTGCAAGCCTTGGCATTGTCAACACCATGATTATGGCCGTCTATGAACGGACGCGTGAGATTGGCACCCTCAAGGCGATTGGCGCGTCGCGGGGTGATATTCGTGGGCTGTTCATGCTGGAGGCCGGTATCATTGGCTTGCTTGGCGGCGTGGTAGGCGTGGCAGGCGGCTGGGTGGTCGGTATTGGGCTGAATCACCTGATCCAGTGGTATATCGAGCACGAAGATCTCCCGCTCCAGGCGACATTCTTCATCGTCCCATGGTGGCTTGCTTTCTCTGCACTCGGGTTCGCCGCACTTGTCGGGATCGTTGCCGGCCTCTATCCGGCAGCTCGCGCAGCCCGATTGGACCCGCTGGTGGCGTTGCGTTACGAGTAAGACTCCTCACAGGCACATAGCCGGGATGCGCACTCACACCATTTGCCGCGCGCATCCCTTTCCCTCGATTCGTGCAAATTATGTAACCGGATTGCCCGCTATCATGGACGCAACCCAGTTAGGCTGCACGCCAAACTGGGTCGAGCCACGATAGCTATCTTCCTTCATGCAGCATCCGCCGGCAAAGACTCACACGCCTTGCAGTGGCTTTGCCGCCCTTTTGCCCGCTTTGACGGACTGCATTACAAATGCTATTATCTGACATATAATCACTACTACGCTTTGTGATCCGATCTTTTAGATCCTGTGACAGGCTAGAGAGGCTGAGGAGAGCCATGCCGCCGGAACAGATTATTGCTATCCGCGAGATCTATTGGAACATTCCCGACCCAATTGGTCCGCTCTTCATCTATGCGTTGCTCGCCATCGTGCCGATCATCGCAACGTGGGGTATTTTGCGCGACATTGCGCGCTGGCGCAAAGGGAAACCCGAAAATCGCATCAGGCAACTGCCCGCGCGCATCAGCGAGTTTATGGTCCAGGTTTTTGGGCAAAAGAAGGTGTTGCGTGACCGCTCGCCCGGTTCGATGCACGCATTGATCTTTTTCGGCTTCCTGACCTTGTTTATCGGTACCGACATTATCGCCATCGAAGAAGATTTCACCATCCCGATGATCGGTGAGGAAGCGGGCCTGATCCTGGTAGGGGATTTCTACAAGTCGTACGAGTTCATCCTCGATACGCTCGGCCTTATCTTTGTCATTGGCTTGATCTGGGCGGCGGTACGTCGCTACAACGCCAAACCCGAGCGGCTCGATAGTCGCCGGACGGATGCATGGGTACTGTCCGTATTGCTCTTCCTGGGCATCGGCGGCTTTCTCATCGAGGGATTGCGTATCGCCAACCAAGAGATCGGCGGCGTACCGGTCTTCACCCAGAGCTGGGCGCAACTTTCGTATATTGGCTATACCCTAGCGGTGATCTTCCGTGGCATTGGGCTAGGCGACGGCAGCGCGGCGGGTCTGGTGCTCCATCAATTTCTCTGGTTCACCCACGCGATTGCAACCTTCGCATTCATCGCGACGGTGCCATTCAGCAAGTTCAAACACATTATCTATACGCCACTCAATACACTCTTTAGCGACACAACGCCCAAAGGCGCCCTCGATGCCATCCCCGCCCTCGAAGCGGAGATCGAGAAGGACGAACCGAAACTTGGCGTCGCGACCCTGCTCGATCTCAGTTGGAAACGGCGCATGGATCTCGATGCTTGCATGCGTTGCGGACGCTGCCAGTCGGTCTGCCCGGCTCACGCCAGCGGCTCCGATCTCTCGCCGAAATTCCTGATCACCAAGATGCACGACTTGATGCGCGAGCATCCAGTGCTCTTCCGTGACGGCACGGTCAAACTGGCAACGGAGATGGAGGCGGGCGAACAACAGGGGAATGGCAATGGAAAAGCCGATGTCGATCAGCTCCCGCTCTATAACAACCTCTTCACCGAAAATGAGCTCTGGAGCTGTACTACCTGCTACGCCTGCGTCAACGAGTGCCCGGCAATGATCGAGCATGTCGACGATATCGTTGACGTACGCCGCCACCTGACTATGATCGAGAGTGAAGTGCCGGGCGGCGTCAAGATGGTGCTCGAAGGGATCGAACGGGCCGGCAACCCCTGGCGGCTGCCAACGCGTGACCGTACGGCCTGGGCCGAAGGGTTGGATGTACCGACAATGGCTGAGAAAGAGAGCGTTGATGTGCTCTACTGGGTCGGCTGCGCACCTAGCTACGACGATCGTAGTAAACGGGTCGCCCGTGCCTTGGTGCAACTGCTCCAGGTTGCCGGCGTCGACTTTGCAATCCTTGGCGATGAAGAGACATGTAACGGCGATCCGGCGCGGCGGATGGGCGAGGAGTTGCTTTACCAAGCTCAGGTCGAGGCTAACGTCGAAACAATGCGACAGTACAAGTTCAAGAAAGTGATTACAACCTGCCCGCACTGCTTCAACACGATCAAAAATGAATATCCACAGTTTGGCGGCGGGGCTGGCGTCGAGTACGAAGTGGTCCACCATACCGATTTTCTGGCGCAGTTGATCGCCGAGGGTAAGCTCAAACTGACCCAAACGGTTAAAGAACGCGTCGTGTACCACGATCCGTGCTACATTGGACGCTACAATGACATTTATGACTCACCGCGCCAGGTATTGCAGAGCATTCCCGGCGTCGAACTGGTCGAGGCGCCGGATAAGAACCGCGAACGCGCGATGTGCTGCGGCGGCGGCGGTGGCAATGTCTGGATGGAAGGCTGGGGCAAGAAAGGCGTCAACGTCATTCGTCTGGAACAACTGACCGAGGAAAAACCCCAAACCCTGGCAGTGAGCTGCCCCTTCTGCATGGTGATGTTCGAGGATGCAGCCAAGAATACCGGACGGGACGAGACTCTGGCACGAAAGGATATCGCTGAGCTGGTGCTAGAAGCCCTCGAACCGGTCGAGGCGACTGAGCAGAAACTGCAGTAAACGGCAATAATCATAAAGCGATACGGGGATGGATTACATAATCCATCCCCGTATCGCTTTATGTAGAGATCTATTTATGCCGGAACGATCTCGATCCAGGCGCGCTCGGCGCCGCGCAGGGTCATAAAGAAATCGAAAGTGGCTTTTAGCAAGCCATACTTGTGATCCAGCGCCGCCTTCGCGGCTTCGACTTCATCGGCAGGCAGAATCCGCGCAGTCGCCTCGACATATGGCCCCAGCGCCTGCCCCGATCGGGTCGCCGGGGCTAGCTGCACTCGTGAGTTGTTACGGATCCGCTTGACCTTGCCGGAGTCATTAACGGTCACTACGTAAACTTTGCCATTCTCCAGCGCAAACCAAACAGGCGTCACGACCGTCGCGCCGCTCTTGCGAAAGGTGTTAAGGTTCGCATACTGTTGCTTATGTAGCCCGGCAAAGGCATTTGTTTGTTGTGCTTCAACCATACAATTTTTTCCTAACGCTAGAATCAGAGATGAGCGATACATTCTACAAAACTAGGACACGCACGTTGTTTTCATACCAAACTTGACATCGTTCGTGTCGCTTATGCAATGTCGTCCGTAAGAATTATACCACAGATTGCACAGTATTTGCACAGTATTTGACCACTTTACGTCTATGTTTCTGTAACAACAAGCACATGCTGGCTGAAGCAGCGCAGCAACCTGCACCGCCCTAGCGAGAAACGCTGGGGAGCACGTATTCACACACTCCCCTACGATTCTTCTTCTTTTTGCGCGCCAGGTGGAAAGATCAGTCTAAGGATCAGCTGGACGATGAGCGGAATCGCTAAGAGGTTGATCAGCACCAACGTAATTGGGCCAAGGAGGAAGTAGATCGCCAGCGGCAGGATTGCCAGGATCACGGCGAACATCATCGCCACCCAGTTACCCCAGCCCAACGTCAGTGTCATTAGTAACACACTCACAGCGATTATCACCGGGTCACTGCACTTGATCCAGGTTGGGGCGACGTAGCATGAATTGAGCACCGATCCAACGGCAATAGTGGGCGGCAATCCTTCGAGTTCGAGCGTTGTTGGGATGATGTAACGCCGTCCGATAAAGACCAAGATCCCGAGCAAGAGAACCAGGTAACTGCGCAACAAACGGTTGGCAAAGAGTCCATTCATACACTAACAATAGATCATACGGAAAAGACAGAACACAGATTGGCGCATGCTTTTGCTCCGAATAGTTGCGCCAATCTGTGTTCTTCCACGCTTCATGACAAAACCTAACCCGGCGTTCGGCTTAAACGACGATATTTACCAGCCGACCTGGCACCACAACGACCTTGCGTACCGTTTTCCCATCCAGAAAGCTTAAGACCCGATCATTGCCCAATGCCAACATGCGCAACTGCTCACTATCGGCGTCCACAGGTACAACCAGCTTATCGCGTACTTTGCCATTGACCTGAAGAACGATTTCGATCTCTTCCTCGGCGGCTAGGTCGGGATCAGCAACGGGCCAGGATTGCTGGTGGATGCTGTAGACATTGCCGATCCGCGCCCACAATTCCTCGGCGATATGCGGCGCAACCGGTGCGACTAGGCGCAGCAGCACGTCAATCGCTTCGTTCCAGGCTGGGGAACCGGACAGACCGGCGTCGCGCGCCTTGTAGAGCCCATTGGTGAACTCCATCAACGCGGCAATCATCGTATTGAACTTGAAGTCGAGGATGTCGTACTCAACCTTTTGAATAGTCTGGTGCGTGATTCGTTGCAGTTGCCGTTCGCTGAACTCACCAGACTGGCTGCGATCTTCGTCGGGCGCGAGCACAATACGCCAGACTCGGTCGAGCCAGCGGCGCACGCCCGGCACACCCTGAGTGCTCCAGGGCACCGCCATCTCGAAGTCGCTGATAAAACACTCATAGCCGCGCAGCGCATCCGCGCCGTTGGCGGCCACAACCTCGTCAGGCGTGATCACATTGTGCAACGACTTACTCATCTTGCGCCCGTCGGTTGCGAGGATTAGGCCCTGGTTGCGCAAGCGCTTAAATGGCTCGAAGAAAGGCGCCACGCCCAGGTCATAGAGCGCCTTGGTCCAGAAACGCGCGTAGAGCAGGTGCATCACCGCGTGCTCGGCCCCGCCAACATACATATCGACCGGCAGCCAGTGGGCCAGTTGCTGCGGGTCGGCCAAAGCCGCGGGGTTGCGTGGGTCTACGAAGCGCAAGAAGTACCACGACGAGCAGGCGAATGTGCCCATCGTGTCAGTCTCGCGCCGGCCCGTGCGGCCATCGGGCAGCGCGACATTGACCCAGTCGTCGATCAGCGCCAGGGGCGACTCGCCGGTTGCGGTCGGCTCGTAGTTTTCGACGCCAGGCAAGGTCAAGGGCAGGGCGGCGTCCTCCAAAGGCGTTTCCAGGCCATCTTCGGTGTGAATGACAGGTATCGGTGTTCCCCAATAGCGCTGGCGGCTGATCAACCAGTCGCGCATCTTGTAGTTGAGGCGACGCCGGCCTATACTTTTTTGCTCAAGCCAGTCAATTGTTTTGCTGATCGCCTGGTCGCTGGGCAACCCATTGATTGGCTCAGAGTTGATTGGCGTGCCATACTCATCGTGATACACAACGTCACGATAAAAAGGGATCGCCGCCAGGTAGCTCATGTAGGGAATGCTATCGCCGCTCTTTAGCGCCGTGTTGATCTGGGCCATAATCTCTCGGTCGGCGGCGACCGATTCGAAGGGGATGATAGCGTCGGGGAAGATCGCCAGCCAGCCAGCCCCGGCTACTTCGGACCAACCGCTCGTCAGGTGCAATTGCACGAGTTTTGCGTAGCTCTGCGCTTGCGCGCCTGTCAGCGTGACCAAGAGCGTTTCTTCCTGGTCTGTAAAGTCATAGTCCAACTTGCGCAAGGCATCGACCAACTCACGGCGGTACGTTCCAGCTTTGATTACACTGCGCGCAGCGTCATCGGGACGAGCGATCACCGGGATGACGGGCAGATTGAACTTGAGCGCAAAGGCAAAATCGCGCTCGTCGTGAGCGGGGACGGCCATAATCGCGCCGTTGCCGTAGCCCATCAACACATAGTCCGCGATCCAGATAGGGATGCGCGCCCCGTTAACGGGGTTGATAGCATAGCCGCCGGTGAAAACGCCCGTCTTTTCTTCGGCGCGCACTGCTGCAGTTTTACGCTTAGCTTCGGCGATATACACCTCGACGTGCGGGCGTTGCTCGTCGCTCATCACTTCGACGACCAGGGGATGTTCGGGCGCAAGCACCATAAACGTCGCCCCCCACAGCGTGTCGGGCCGGGTGGTAAAGACGATAATCTCGTGCCCCTGCTCGGTGTGGAAGATAACTTCGGCGCCTTCGCTGCGTCCGATCCAGTTGCGCTGCATCGCGACAATCTTGGAGGGCCAGTCTACCGTATCCAGGTCGCGGTCCAGACGCTCGGCATAGGCAGTGATGCGAAAGAACCACTGTTTGAGGATCTTCCGCTCGATCAGGGCGCCGCTACGCCAGGCCCTCCCTTCGGCGTCTACTTCTTCGTTGGCAATAACCGTCTTATCGACCGGATCCCAGTTTACTGCAGCTTCGCCCCGATAGGCGAGCCGAAAGCGGCGCAGGACATCCTGTTGTTGTTGCGGGGTGTAGCGGTTCCACTCCGCAGCGCTGATACCCGGCTCAGAGAGCGGCAGTTGCAGATTGGCCGTACCGTGTTGCGCAAGCTCCGCCTCCAACTCAGCGATGGGGCAGGCTTTGTCGGAGCGGGGGTCGTACCAGGAATTGTAGAGGCGTAGGAAGATCCACTGGGTCCAATGATAATATTCCGGCGTCGAGGAGTTGATCTCACGACTCCAATCATAGCTAACGCCAATCAGGTTCATCTGGCGCTTGTAGTTTTCGGCAAAGCGGCGGATCAGCGTTGCCGGGTTGGTCTTCTGCTTGATTGCTGCATTCTCGGCGGGCAAGCCAAAGGCGTCCCAACCCATTGGATGCAACACATTGTAGCCCTTCATCCGGTAATAGCGCGCCAGCACATCCGTGGGCACATAGTTGCGGCAGTGTCCCACGCTCAAGCCGTCGCCGCTGGGATAGGGATAAAAATCAAGCACATAGTATTTTGGCCGCTCGTCGGCGGGCAGCGTTTTGTACAATTCATCAGCAGCCCAACGATCCTGCCATTTCTTCTCGATAGCCGCCGGGTCATAGCGTTCGATCATCTTGCGGTCGGCTGTAGTATCACTCATCGTTCACTCCTCAGAAGGTGAGCACGCTTTGAAAGGTAATATGTACAACTTAAAACGTATGCTAGAGCGTATGTTGCGTATCGTATTATTTGAAAATCGTTACTTGTCACATATGAAGTGGCGCCGACGCTAAGGTCACTAAGATCAGGTTCGGACATGGCGCTCACCCCCTTCCGCTCCTAACTGCCAAGGCGTTATACTTATTATGTTGTCTCAAATGCATTGGAATGCAGTTATTGCCGTTTGGCCTGTATTATAGCACAGCCCTCAGCATACGACCGCTTGCATAACCTTGTATCGAGGGGGAATACTTTTCGGATAGGTGCGATGTAAGACCTTTCAGGTCTTGGCCAAGGCTTCCCCAAGCTTCTGTTCAAGACCTGAAAGGTTTTCTTTGCAAGGTATTTGATCTAGGACTACGTCAAGGGAGAACATCAGATGCAGATCAACCGTAAGATTGGCGTCAATTGCAGGTTTTTGCGCTGATCTGCGTCCATTGGCGTTATCTGCGTGCTCTTGCAGGCCGTTGACACAGCCCTAGCCTTAATCTAGTTGTGCTATGGCATAACCTCGATCGTGGCAAGGAAGATGAAGTCGGTGTTGGCTGACAACCCGTTTTCATCGGCGACAGCAACTCGCTGCAACGATGTGAGATCGTACCACCCAAGGACAACCTGGTAGCGTCCGGGCGGTGTTTGCGCGCTAAGGATTGGGCTCAGGAGATCAAGGTATTGCTGACCCGGCGCCCACTGATCCGTCGATATTCCTGGTCCACGGTCTTGCTGACCCCAAATCGTGCCATCTTCACCAACTAGGTGAATGAATGTCGTGTAACTCTGTTCAATCGGGCGTTTCGTCCCCCAGGCCAACGTCACCGGCACAGTCTGGTTGGGCCGGTAGCTTTGCGTTGCAAGAGTGTAGCCTTCGAGGGTCAGACCATTGACCCATTGAAAAGAGACAGACGTTGTCACTCCAGGCGTTCGCGTCTTCAGCTCGACGCGCCACAGCGGTCCCTCGGGCGTTTGCCCCAGGCCCAGTTCGGGCCGGGCGTGCAATAGGTCCGCAGGCCGATCCTGCTCCAAGGCCGCCGCCAAGCGTTGGCGCTCCGCAGCTACACTCTGCGCCGGCAATAGTTCGACATCGGGTGCTACACTTTCGACCTCTTGCAGGTAACGTAACC
>JAKSDJ010000535.1 GCA_022360155.1 Chloroflexales bacterium
CCGCGGGCACGCCGACCCCGACGCCAGGAACGCCGACCCCGACGCCGCGACGTGAGAATGTAATGCGAGTGCAGTTGCAACGCGACTCTGAACGACTCGAATCCACAATTGCCATAACAGCCGCACCGGCGACCGGCGTCACTACCAAGCAGGTTCGCGATGCATTGGCCCGGTTGCACGAAAATGCGAAGAACCAAACCGCGAATTACAAATGGTTCCCATATAGTTCTTTGGGTTCTTGGCTTCGTAGCGCTATAATTTCCATCAGTGATGATTTGAAGCGCTTTCCACCTGGAGGTATAACAGAGCAAAACCTGACCATCTTACGCAAGGACATACCTTTTAGAGGTAAAAGATATCGTGTCGATGTCGAGAACATGTCTGGTCATAACCTGCGTCAGTAGATTCTTGCCCAATGTGCAATTCTTTCTCCAGGACTTCTGGACGCTGAACATTTGAGTAGTTTGCGCTTGATACAAATCTAGCAGACACCTGTCACGCATCTGGATGCAATGTGGCAGAAAGGGTTGCACATTGGATGTATTCTTGTGTCTTCTTTAGCATTAGTCTCATGGTTCGCTCATTTTTGGAACCGTTTTGTGAAGTTGCCTCACCAGAAGGTCAAAACTGACTATTTGAAATGCATTTCGCCCTGCATGATGGTCAATTTTGCGGGAATGCTTCGAACCTTTCGATAATGTGTACATTCAAACGGAGAGCACACTTCGGTTTTGGCCGATTTTTCAGGCTCAAGCAGAGCAAGCATTTCATTGTGGGTCTGAAAAAAGAACAAGGAGTTAGTCCGAATATCCAAGCTCATATCTCATCTTTTGCCAAACATGTATTCTTATGCATAAATTATCGCCAAGCCTCGGTGGAAGGGCGTACAGCAGTGCTATTTTATCGCATAGATTGAGGCAATAGGCGCTGCATACTGCACCGTTTTTAGTGAAACCTTACACGTATCTGAGCGGTGCAGCAGATCCTGGCCTTTGTCTGGAGAATTACACGGTTTCGAAACAAATACACTTAAAATCGTGTAGCACAAACTCACATTTTAGAACTCATGTTCACGCGAAAGTTGAGCTGTGCCGCTACCCTGTCACTGGGCTATTTAGTACGCTTGAGCTAAACCAGAAAAGGCTTGCTGATGCACCAAGAGCCGCTCTAAATGAGAACGAGTCTAGTGCAGGAATCGGTCTTATGCGGCGCGGTACGGCGCATCTGACAAAGTAGAGGTCAGAAACACCGCAAACCTATCGCTTTTCTAGATTGATTCACACGTTATATGTAAGCCAATGCATTAACTTTATAGATATGGAAATGGAACTGAGGAGGACTGCAAATGAATCCTGCCCTTGAACGTGTATTACAAGAAGTGCATGCTAATGATCTTGAAATACGCCATAGAGCAGTCGGACAAATTGGGCTGCTTCTCGAGAAGAACACCGCTATCTCCGGTACTGTTGACTCATACAAGGATCTCTTAGACGACGATTTATTCACGCTCAAACTGGATGTATCTGAACAACAACGCCTTGTTGCAGAATTATGTAATCTGATAGCCTCGGATAAGATGACTATAGGGATGCTATGGGCTCTTGGGAAAGCCGACCGAACTATTAGTATCCGCCCCCTGTTCGAAATAATTCGAAATCAAAGTCGCACATTTGGTGAAGAGGCGCTTTGGCAAACCTTAGTAACGCTTGATAATGTCATCATCCTATCAGGTACAGCAGCAAAACTTCAAGAACAAAATCGCCTTATCGATGAATATGGCATCATTGATTGGTTATATGGTCTTGAACACCTACGTGATCCAAGAGTGCCAGAAAAGATATTAGGGCTCAAGGCCGCAATTCGTGACTCCAAAGGATATAAATATGTCGAATAGCTACAGCCAACGTCGTGTACGGCCAGGATCGCCTGCTGACCGCCGACGGCAATGCGCAGACCTGGTATCTGGTCCCCGCCTGAGCGGGGATCAGCGACGGGACGACCAGCCACGTCTACGACGCGCTGAACCGGGTGACCAGCAGCGGCGGCGTCAGTTCCACCTCCAATGGCGACGGCGTACTGGTCACGCGCGGCACGACCCACTATACCCACGACCTGGCCGCTGCCCTGAGCCAGGTGCTGAACGATGGCAGCGCGAACGCCGTGTACGGCCACGAAC
>JAKSDJ010000540.1 GCA_022360155.1 Chloroflexales bacterium
CAGCCAGCGCCTGTCCTGCCACCGCGATCTGCTCTACAATGGTCGCAAGCTGCCCCAGCATCCGGTTGCCAGCCTGCGCTTGACCAACGACACGGGGCTGACCCTGGAACGCGGTCCGGTAACGGTGCTGGAGAACGACGACTACGCCGGCGAGGCGGTGCTGCCGTTCACCCGCACCGGGGGCGAGTTGATCGTACCCTTTGCCGTCGAACTGGGCATCAACGTCGAGGAGCGGTACGACTCGGAGCGGCGCATTGCCGGGATCAGCATCCGCAACGAATACCTGCTGATCGAAGAGTACGATCTGCGCCATACGATCTACCACCTGACCAGTACCCTGTCCCAAGCGGTAGATGTAGTGCTCGAACACCTGCTGGTCGACGGCTACGAACTGACCGACACCGTCGAGCCGCGCGAGCGCAGCGCCGGATTCGCGCGCTGGAGCATCGCCTGTGCGTCAAACGCCCGCACAGTCTTTACCATCCACGAGCGCAAGCTGTTCAGTCGCCGCGAACATGTGCGCAACCTCAATGGGCAGCGCCTACAGAACTACTTGCACAACCGCATCCTGAACGCAGCCACCGTGCAGGCGCTCAATGAAGTGCTGCAACTCTACTATCAAATCGACGAGCTGCAGCAGCGGAGCCGCCAAATTCAAGCCGAACGCGAGGCAATCTATCAGCACCAGCGCCAGATCCAGGGCAACCTGGAACCGCTCGGTCGTGAGGGCGACGAGGGTGCGCTCCGGGCGCGCTATGTCGCCGAATTGAACCGCCAGGAAGATCAGTTGCAAACCTTCGCAGCCGAAGAACAACAACTCAAGCAGCAGATCGCGGCCCTGGAACAGCAAGCCAGCGCGAAGCTGCACGCGTTGAGCAGCGACGACGAGTAAGACGGGAACAGAGTTGAGAGCCGATAGACCGGCGACGAATGAGACAAAAACGATGAGCGATAAACCACACATGGTGAGTGAGCAAGGACCAACGACCAAGACTGGCCGCCCGTTCGATTCGACCGCGCGACGTCGCAGCGATAGCAACAGGCAGCGTCGGTTGCAAGCTGTTGGTCGTTTCCACTGGCGAACCTTTGCCTTTATGTTCGGCGCGCTCGTGTTGGGAGCGGCCTGGGCTGCGTATAACTACTATAGCACCGGCGGAATTCGTAACGACACGGTTTTGCGCCCGCTCGTTTGGACGATTTTCGCCATACCCTTCGGCTTATTCCTGGGGTGGCTCTTGGCTCGCCGGAGTGAGTGGGGGCAGGCGACATTCATCTGTTTCTGTCTCTATTTCTTCTCGATCTTTATCGCCGCGCGGATCGAGTCGCTGCTGGTAACAACCGAACAGGCGACAGCAATGGGTCACGCACTTTACTTCCAGACTGTGATGATTTTGCAAATCATTGTGGGCGCTGGGCTGGCGGGATGGCGGGCGCTAGCGCCCGTTCCTGTAGAGAACAGGCCGAGTGAAAGCTAAGTAAAACGTGCTATGATGTGTTTCGGGTATTCTGCCCCGACTCCGCTCATCTAAGGGAGAGGGTCGAAGCGGAGTAAACGTTCAGGCGCTGTATTCTGGGGCAAGACACAAACTCACATCAAAGGAGCTAGCTATGCCTCTAACCAGCCTCCGTGAGCAACGCGATGAATTGGAAGAACGCTTCCTCTCGCCGCTAGCGACCCGTAGCACCAGCGCAGTGCGCGAGCGCTCGGAAGAGGAATGCCCCATCCGTACGTCGTTTCAGCGCGACCGTGACCGAATTCTGCACTCCAAACCCTTCCGCCGCCTGAAACACAAAACCCAGGTCTTTATCGCGCCACTCGGCGACCACTATCGCACCCGCCTGACTCACACCCTGGAAGTAACCCAGATTGCACGAACGGTCGCGCGGGCGCTACGGCTCAACGAGGATCTGACCGAGGCGATTGGTTTGGGGCACGACATCGGCCATGCACCCTTTGGTCACGCAGGCGAGACGGCGCTGACGCGGATTTATCCCGAACACTTCCGCCACAACGAGCAGAGCCGCCGGATTGTTGAGATATTGGAAAAAGACGGCGCGGGGCTGAACCTGACCTACGCGGTGCGCGAGGGCATCTATCTGCACTCCAAGGCTCGGCACGACATCATGACGACGGCGTGGGGCACGGCGAGCACACTGGAGGGCCAGATCATCAAGATCGCTGATAGCGTGGCTTATATCAATCACGACATCGACGATGCGATCCGCGCCGGGATCTTGCGCCACGAGAATTTGCCGCCGGAATGCATTACCGTCCTGGGCCAGTCCCACTCCAAGCGGATCAACACAATGGTCGCCGATATGATCAGCCACAACTGGTGGGCCACGGGCGAAGGCGTCCCGCCTGACCCGCCGCTGCTCACGATGAGCCCCACGGTGCTCAAGGCCACCAACGCATTACGCGAATTTATGTTCAAGAACGTTTATCTCAACAGCTCAACAAAAGAGGACAACAAGGTTCGTTTTATTATCGAAACACTGTATACTCATTTTGTACAGCATCCCGATCAGCTACCCGCAGAGCTCTTACGGATCAACCAGCAACGCCATGAACCTATCGAGCGCGCGGTGGTGGACTATATCGCGGGTATGACCGACCGCTACGCGCTAGAGATCTTCAATTGGCTATTCGTGCCGCGAACGTGGGACGCTTAGGGTTTGTCAATGAGTACGATTGACGACATCAAGTCTCGCCTCGACATCGTCGAGATCATTTCGGCTCGTGTGCCGCTGCGCAAGACTGGGCGCAGCTTTGTCGGATTCTGCCCTTTTCACGCCAACACGCGCACGCCCGCCTTCACAGTCTACCCCGACTCGCAGAGTTTTTACTGCTTCGGCTGCCACGCCTCAGGTACAGTCTTTGACTTTGTGATGCGCACTCAGGGCTTGGAATTCCGCGAAGCCTTAGAGCAACTGGCGGCGCAGGCTGGGGTTCAGCTGAAGGAACGGAGCGCAGAGGATGTCCAGCAGGACCAGCAGCGCACCCGCCTGCTGGAAATCAACGTGACAGCAGCCAAGTATTTCAACTATGTCCTGCTCAACCTCACGCGGGGGCAGCCTGGGCGCGACTATGTCAGCCAGCGCGGGTTGGACCAACCGACAATCGAGTCCTTCCAACTGGGTTATAGCCTCAACGAGTGGAACCACCTGCTGACCTACCTGACCGAGCGCAAGGGCTTCACACCAGAAGAGGTCGAAGCGGCGGGGTTGGCGGTGCGCGCGCAGCAAACATCGTCGTCCGAATCCAACCCTGCCCAGCCGCATTTCTATGATCGTTTCCGTGGCCGTTTGATCTTCCCCATCCGCAACGCAAAAGGTGAGGTTGTTGGCTTTGGCGGGCGAGCCTTGGGCGACGCACAGCCCAAATATCTCAACACGCCGCAGACGCTGCTCTTCGACAAGAGCCAGGTGCTCTATGGGCTAGACCTAGCCCGCGACGCGATCCGCAGCAGCGATGCCACTGTCGTCGTCGAAGGCTATGTCGATGTGATCACGGCGCACCAGTATGGCTTCCGTAATGTCGTTGCGCCGCTCGGTACGGCCCTGACCCAGGGGCACGTCGCATTGCTCAAGAAACTCTCGCACAACGTCTACCTGGCGCTCGACGCCGACGCCGCTGGGCAGCGAGCCACCTTGCGCGGGCTCGATGTGTTGCAGGGCAGTGGCGCAGCAGATGGCGAGGCCCACGCCGTCACGACCGCGCAGGGCTTAGTACGCTGGGAAAGCGATGTGACGTTGCGGATTATCAAGATGCCGGCAGGGCGCGACCCAGATGAAGTCATCAAGGCCGACCCCAATTCCTGGAAGGCGCTGCTAGATTCTGCGGTGCCGGTGATGGATTTCTATATCGAGGCCTATACCACCGGACTCGACCTATCTCAACCCGCCGACCAACGCACCGTGCTTGATCGCCTCTTACCGCTGCTGGCCCAGCTCGACGGGGCGCAGCAACGGGTCTATATCGCCCGGCTGGAACAGGTTATTGGAATCCGCGCCGAACTCATCCTCGACCTGTTACGGGAGCAGACATCCACTGCAGGTCAGCGCCGGCGGACCGGAAACGCACGACGCACGACGCCCAACGTTCAGCGCCCGCCTCGCGGCGAAGCAATCGGACCGACCGGTGCGCACCGGCCCGGCGTGCAAGACCAAGGAGCGGGGGCGGTAGACCAAGATCCGGCGTCTGTTACGCAACGCAGATCATCACCCCTGACCCGTGACGACCACCTGCTAGCGCTGATGCTGCGCTATCCCTCAATCGAGACGGTCGTGACTGAACTGCTGGCCCAGGGTTTCCAAAAATTCCCCCAGGCGCGCGAGGTGTTGGGCGGCACACCGGAAGATCTGCTGGAGCGCACCGAGAACCGGCTGATCTGGCAGGCATGGCAACAGACGACGAATAACAAGCGCCAGGTTGGTGACAACGCGCTTGACGAAGGGGCTGATCAGACAGCGAGCGAAGCCGGCCAAGCGACTGCTGGCAGCAGCCACAACGGCGGCATCGAACAATCGGCAACTGGGGTAAGGACGAGGAGCGCAGAAGAACTCACAGCCTGGGTGCAAGAACTCGATGCAGCGCTGCACAGTCATGCCAAGCGGCTGCTTGCGCTGGAATTGCCGCGCGCGCAGGAATATCGCTACCGCCAAGAAGCTGAGGGTTGCGCTCGCCACCTGCGGTTAGAGCAGGCCCGCCGCTGGCAGCGCCGCCTGAGCCAACAGCTTGGCGACACCGACGTCGAAGCCGAGTATGAACGACTTGTCGCGCTGCTCATCGAAGTCCAAAACTATTTGGCGAGCATCAGCACACCGCGCCGCACCGCGACCTTCCCCGACTTGCGCGACATACTGGGACGGGAGACGTAAAGCTGACTGTCCACGTCGCGCAAACCTATCTCCAAGCCACGACGCCAATCTGTCATTCAACGCATCGTCACACGCTGAGCCGCGCACGCACGGGAGCTAGCCAGAGATCATCCTGGATGAGACGGAGAAAATTCTCCTGCACCGTCTGCACGATGGCAGATGGAGTTGTATGCTTGATGTCGGCCAAAGTTTCAACGACCTGAGTGAGGTGGCGCGGCATGCCAGCTTCGCCTTGCAGCCAGGCCTGGCCGCCGGGATTGTCCGTTTCGGTCAGGAGCAGTGAGAGGGGCAGCGCCTGGGCAAGAGCCTGGATTCGCGCGGAGTGACACACTTCGACCCCGATGGTGAAGTAAACTCCGCGGGCGATCATTGCCTGGAACACGTCCATCGGTCCGGAATACCAGTGAACAATGGCCCGCTCGATAGCATATGCGTCGAGCATCTGCAAAACCTCGGCCTCGGCGCCTTTAGTGTGGAGATTGACAATCTTGCCCTGCGTCCGGGCCGCCTCCAGAAAAAACGCCAACACCTCCCGCTGGGCCGGATACTGCGCCGCATCGTCAACCCAATAAAAGTCTAACCCAATCTCGCCCAACATCGGGCTTTGGAACACAAAGGGACGCAATGTATCGAGGTCATGAACGTGCGTTGGCGCATTCCAGGGATGGATGCCAAACGTGGGCACAACCATTCTGCATTGAGTACTAAGTTTCATTGCCCGCCAGTAAGATGATGGGTCCATCGCTACGCTGATCGTCAAAACCTGGTGATGACACACCTCGGCAAAAACTGCAGCAATCGCATCGTCGTCATATTGGTCCAAATGCGCATGGGCATCAATCAGCATAGGCTCACTCTCTTAAGATCTGGTCTCCTTCACACTCGGCGTATGATACCACAGGCGACGGAGTCGTGAAATGGCGCGCAACCGTCTGCATAGAGCACATGAACGATACAGGCGAGCGGAATAGTTTCGATCCGAGGGGCGCGAAAGAGCCGAAGATCGCTCTACGAAGCCATCCATGAGGACACACACCAGTGAACCTCGCCTAAGGCAAGAATTACCGGCGGTGTATCTGCTTTACTGTTTTGTCAAGAGGAAGAACGAGAGAGGCGGCAACTGTGCTTACAATCCGTTCCAATCCAACCATCGTGTTTATCTATCGTCGATTACCTGTCGCCTCGATCGAGTTCGCGCAGGAAGCGCTCGAACGGTTGGGGGATGGCGGTCGAGTCAGCAGGCAATCCAGCAGCATGGTTGGTCAGGGCGCGCACGCCTTCAACCAAGGCCCACTCCTCACTGCGGAAAGGGCCAAGCTCGCCAAGGGATGAGGCACAATACCACTCGTCATCGTTTGGATTAGCACTCTTGCGGTAAATATCCAGACCAACCACTCGCAGTGCATCAATGAGTCGCGTATCCATTCATTTGTACCATATATAGAAGCATTAAAATATATAAAGTTAAGTATGCCACACGATCATCCCGAATGCAAGGGGGCATTGAAAAAAAGTGTAAATTCTGTTCACGCATCGCCTGATCGCTCTATACGCTCTTCCCGCCTAGATCTCTGCGCTCGATACAATCCGGAAAGGCCGCCGGCGGGCAAAAATCCGTGCAAGCTGCGATCGGCAGGGCTGGGTCAAAGTCAGAAATCCGCTGCAGAATGTACTACTGAAACCGCACGATTGCCGCAAAGCAGCGCAGGTTTCTACAATCATCTGCGCCACTTTGCGTTATCTATATGCGCGGTTATGCGAATCGCTGCGACGTGAAGCTGCCGTGTAAGCCGTGGGGGATGTGTCGCTTTAAGCGGAGGACCGCCAATGGCCCGCGCGTCAGGTCACGGGCATCGAGGATCACCAAGTCCGAAGCGTGGCGTGCTGCGTTGTAAACCAGGGTCAGCAACCAGCCATCATCTTCACCGGGGGCGCTGTTGTCGAGAGGGCGCCCTACATCTGGCGTCGTCAGCGCTGCCACCTCAGGGGAGCGTGGGCGAGGTACAAAAATCGGCTCGGAGGCAAACCCACGTGGCGCAGCGCTCCAAATCTGCTGCGCTCCCGTCTCCAGATCCAGCTTCCACACCGCCTGGTTGGGGCGATTACCAGCCGGCTGATCTGCCGCTGCAAGATACACATAGCGATAGGAGCGTCCCACCTTGGTCGGATGCAGCACCGGAAACTCGCAACAGCGGTGATCAAGCAAGCGACGGGTCGTTGCGCCCGTTGATAGATCGATCGATGTCCTCCCAAGCATGCCCGGTGGCAATGCGTCGAAGTCTAGCTCTCGAAAATCGGTCTGTGGTTCAATTCCAACATACGAGTCGTACCAGACCGAGTCGATCACCAGTTCCTCGCCCTGCTCAAAAGCATTGGCATGATGCCACACAAAGCCCGGCACAGTCTCAAATATGCGCACTGAGCCTTTTGATGAATGGCGGGGGATGACAATGATCCGCGTGGGCCGGTCAGGATGTGAGACCAGGCACTGACCCGCGCCACGCCAACCCAGCGCATAGGGCAAGGGGTTGTAGCTTACCGGGTTCTGAAAGAAAATACAATAGTTCGGCGTCAGCGCCATGTCGTGTAAAAATGCAAAATCGGAGATGGTATGCGACTGCCGCCGCAGCAGTTTGAATGCAGGATCGAACTCGTAGATGTGCAATTTCGTAACCGGGCCAATCTGCACCCCAAAGTTGACCAGACATGGCGCACCGCCATCCCAGTGACAGAAAGGGTCGATGTGGAAGTGCGCCGCAAACGCGTCGCCAGGCCGCAACACCCCGTTGAGATAATCGAGACCCAGGGTGTCGAGTGTGGCTGGAGCGAGTCGATAAGGTTGCGCTGCCTCCCACAACGCCAGCAATTTATCCCCCCAGTGCAGCACGCTCGTATTGGCGACATTCTTCAATCGAAGATCGAAGGCGTTTGCGAGCGGGCCGCCTGGCTTTTGGGTGCCAAACACACCCCGGTATAGCATTTTGCCCGCCTGTTGCTCGGCCAGATACCCTTCGGTGCGCACGAAACGGTTACGGAAGAACGCCTTCCCGTCAGCAAACATAAACGAACAAACCATCCCATCACCATCGAAGGGATGGTGAATAGGGTAGCCATGGATGTCAAATACGCCAGGGCCGTTACGAAACAACGTTCCGTGGAGATCAGACGGTATCTCGCCCTCGACATCGTCAACCCAATATTGCTCCTCATGCAACTGCGACTCGTAGCCGCGCCGCCAGTCAGTCTTGAGCACATCGCTCGTACTATCCAGTATTGGTTCCGTTCGCGTCAATATCTCTTGCACTATGTCCTCATTGGGATAGAACCCAGTCGATGCAGATCAGATGCGGATCTGTTCAGCTGGGCTCTATCGCTAAAACTTCGACGTTTCGCCAGAACAAAGGGCAGGGTTCTGTTACCCTACACAACCTCGTTCTCAACAGAAGAGAATCTCTCTCTTTATCATTTTAATATAAAAACTGGATCACCAGTGGGGATAGCAAGCCTTCGATAAACGAACCAAGCAGAATCAACGGCAGCAGCACTAGCAACCAGACCTTGGCAAAGTTCGCCAGCGACCAGAGGATGTTTTGGCCTACGCTGAAGCCTTGGGGTGGAACGAGCAGTGCTGCACCGATACGAATACCCAACGTCGCACTCAGGAGAAATGCCGGTAACTCGATCATACCGTGGGGCGCCACATAGGCGAGTAGAAATTGCAGCGGGCTATCGGCGCCAAGCTCAAGCCAACTGCCACCCTGGGTTTGCAGCGAACTGGTCACAAAGCCGATTTGCGCAAAGGCTACTGCCGGCACCAGAAAAGCGAAAATGCCAAAACTGACCAGCGAGAAGAGGTTGGAGAGGATGGAGACCCGCAGATTGTTCGCGAAGATTGCTAGCCCCAATTCCAACGACGGCGCAGGCGCATAACCGACTTGCCGGGCAAATGCGTTCAGGATCTCGATTTGATAGGCGCTCGCGACATAGTTGCCAAGCAGCAAACCGCTGCCCATCGCACTCAGCGCCACATAGAACGGCAAGCGTAATTCTCGTAACAGTGACGGCAACTCGACGTGATAAAAACGATGAGGCGAGAAAGGCAGGCTGTGATAATCCTGAGGCGCGATCCCGGCGGGCCGATATTCGCGAAAGAAGAGCACGAACGTTGTGGCGATACGCGACAGACTCAGTTGCTCGTGTTCACGCGAGAGGATCTCCTCCCGGTTGAAAGCCGCCAGACCAGTGCGGATCAGAAGAATAGCAATCACGATCAGTCCGCCGATAATCAGCCAGAGCACATCCCAACGCTGTGCAATAATCAACAGTGCTTGCAACTGCAACATTACTGCTGTCGGGATCAACACAAAGCTCGCCAGCAGTGTCGCCGCACGAATGCTGCTGGTGTGACTTGATATGATGACTGCGCCAGCAACCATCAAGACAGTGACTGCCATAATCATAAGCAGAAGCTGAACAATCCGCACAGCCGACATAGAGACAGCGTAAAGATCGGGATAGAGTGTCATGATTGCCAGCAAAAAGACCGCCATTGCCGCTATCGCCGAGGCCAATGGAATGATCAGCGCCGAGCAGAGCTTACTCGCATATAGTTCATTGTCAGTGACCGGCATCGACAACAGCGCCTCCAGGCTGTTACGTTCACGTTCGCCAACAAACGACTCCAACGCGGTGATTAGCGAGAAGCTGGCCGGCACAAAGCCAACCAACAGGGCGGCAAATGGTATCAACAGGCCGATCAAGTCTGCATCGCCAACGAAACCAATGGCAAAACCAGCGCCGCCGATCAACAACAGCGGGATAATACAGGAAAGGATGAATACAGGCAATAATACCCGCCAGTCGGTCAGAATCTCGTTTAGTTCGCGCTGGGCAATCACCCAACGCGGATCGGAGGCTTTGACCTTGAGATCCCCGGATTGTGATTGTCTCCGCCCCAAGTCAAGCTTGAAACTCGGCAATCGAAAAACCGCTTCCTGGTGTTCGCGTGAAAGAATCGCTTCACGACTAAATGTCAACATGCCAATTCGGATGAGCAGAATTGCCACGCATGCCAACACTGCAACCAAAAGCCAAAGCACAACCCACTGCGCGCTAATGATCAGAAAGGCTGCCCACTGGACCATCAAGATCATTGGGATTAAGATGAAGCTAGACATTAAGTTGGCAGCGCGGATGCTGGTGCTGTGGCTGGATATCACCACTGCGCCGCCGACCATTGTCAGCGCCATCAGCCCGACCAGCAGGAAGAGCTGGATCAGTCGCAGCAGGTTCATCGCAGCAAAATCAAAATCCGGATTGAACAGATAGAGTAAGAATATAAAAACCAGCATAGCGACGAAGCTGGCAAACAACGGCATCGTGAGCGATGAACATAGTTTTCCTACGTACAACTCATTATCTGACACCGGCATCGACAACAGCGCCTCCAGGCTGTTGCGTTCACGCTCGCCAACAAACGACTCCAGCGCAGTGATCAACGAGAAGCTGGCTGGTACAAAACCAACCAATAGGACGGCAAACGGCATCAGCCGACCGGCCAAGTCTTCATCGTTAATAAACGCGACGACGAAACTCGACGCAGCGACGAGCATCAGGGGCAACAAGAAGGACAAAACGGCGATGGGCAGGATAATCCGCCAATCACCTAATGTATCCCGCACTTCGCGGCGCGTAATGGTAGCGATGGAGTTCAAGCTCATTGGGCTGTTTTCCTTTGCTGAGAATGTTGCAAAACCAGAACGTGACGCATATCGCATAACCCAAGCGCGTCTGACTTAGCACACAGTACGTTGTCATCTGAGCAATGTCACTTCATCTTCATAGCTCTCGTCCGCCGGGGGAAGCTCTGCTGGCGACTTGCCATTGCTTGATTGCCGTTCAGCGACGATCCGTAAGTAGACATCCTCGAGGCTGCGCGGCACTTCAGCCATCGACACTAGCAACAATCCTTGTTCGGCTAGCCGCGCGATAAGCTGCGGGTTAACACGGTTTGGATCGCTACAACGGTAGCGAACAAAGTCTGGGCCAAGTTCCGCTACGTGCGCCAACTCTTCCAACAAAGGGATAGCGCGTTCTGCCGGATGTGCAGGGGCAAGGCGCAGCTCCCAGATGGGGTCGCCCATCAGCTGACGGGTCAACTGAGCAATCGTACCCTCGGCGATAATCTGCCCGCCACGAATGATCGCAATCCGATCAGCCAGGGCCTCGGCTTCGGCCAGGTTGTGGGTCGTCAGCAAGATCGAGCGGTCGGCGGCGCGCAAATCGCCAATCGCATCGCGCACCGTGCGGGCGCTCTGTGGATCCATCGCGGTAGTCGGCTCGTCGAGGAATAGAACCGGCGGATCATGGATAAGCGCCCGCACCAATGCAATCTTCTGCTTCATCCCCTTCGAATAACTGTCGAGCCGCTTGCCGCGCGCTTCCCATAGCCCAAATTGCTTCAACAAGAGCTCAGCGCGTTGACGGCAATGGTCGGCGTTCATGCCTAGTAGAGCGCCAAAAAAATCAAGATATTCTACGGCTCGCATCCGATTGTAGAGTCCGGGGTACTCAGTCAACAGTCCGATCTTGCTGCGCACCACCCGTGCTTCATTCACGATGTCGTGGTTGCAGATCCGCGCCCAGCCGCTGCTCGGCTTCAGAATAGCGCCCAGCATGCGAACCGTCGTCGTTTTCCCCGCGCCATTTGGGCCAAGCAACGCCAGTAACTCGCCAGGTTGGATGGTCAGCGAGATATTGCGCACTGCCTGAAAACTGCCAAATTGCTTACAGAGTTGATGGGTCTCAATCATAGCCGCTCCTTGCAACGATGAGGAATGTCTTTGGGCAGTATAGCAAGGTTTTATAACAATATCCTGAGCAATTGGCCCGACATTGAAGATTGGGACCGGTCGGACTCACTGCATTACGCAACAGTTTTTACGAACGCCGCGGTTTATGGGACAGTTGGATTGCCAGTGACATTCTGTTTGGGAACACTTCGTGGACGTGTTGACCATTATGAACTGCCGAGGGCGCGCTTGAGCATCGCGGCGCATTCTAGACATCCCAGCTTTGCATATGCTTCGTACTCATATTCCAACAATAAAACCGGAACGAAGAGGCCTTCGACTATCACCCAACATTTGTATTGGGTAAGATCTACAGGATCTTCCCAAGAGCCGTCATCACACCGCTTCTGGATATCTCCATTGTTACATAGCGACATGGTGACCAGCGAGACGCCACGTCTGGCGCGCCGCCATGAGATTCTCCTCTTGCACCAAGAGATAATCGGCATCGTAGATCGAAAGGGCAAAGACGCTAATTCCTGCCTGTACCAATGGTCCAACCAGACTCGCTAACACACCAAATCGTCGCAAAATCCAACGGTCCAGCAACACCCAGACGGCGCTATTCCAAATGACAGAGCACTCCGGCGGGAATATGCTCCTGGGCGCAAACAATCGAGAGTTCATCGGGTGTACGGCTGATGGAACAAAACGGCCCCTGGAGCGCCCACGCCAGTACAGGGTCATCTGGCGCGAGGCGACATACAGCGAAGGCGCCAGGGATTAACGACAGCATTAGTTACACATCAGGCATCAGTTCCTCATCAACAATATGGCAGCGATACATCAGTTAGGCGTAGGGGTTTCAGATGGAGCGGTGCGACTCAGCTCCGTCCGGCACATCCGATCCATCACCTGATAAGACTCAACGTGCGGCTTGAGCTTCATCAATCCCTCATCACCAAGCACTGCCTGAAGGCGCTCGAAGAACTGGCGCTCTTCTTTGCGAATATGCGCCTCTAACGCATGTCCCAGCCTATCGAGCTTTTGTTCACAGTCATCGCCCTGATCCAGCGTGTTCATATGCGCTATGATCAAAGCATGTTCTTCCGCCAGCTCAGTAAGCAGGCGGTCGATAATATCATCGCGCCCGCGCACCAGCGGAAACAGAACCTCTTCTTCAAACTGGAAGTGCGTGCCTAATTGCTCTTGGTGAAACGACTGGATATAGGCAAGTTTCTCTTGAGTCGTTGTTGGCGCCCCTTTATAACGGGAAATGCCATATTTGATAATCTGGGCTGCAAACAATGCCTGACGATGCTCGTGTGATAAAGGGATAAGTACAGGATGGCGTTTCATGAAATGATCCTTCTCAGCTCAACTATTATATCTGACCCAACACTCATTCAACAACGCCGTAGACGATTATAGCACTTGTGACTAGCGCTTGGGGTAGCCTTATTATCCCAATTATAGGACTTACGCAGTCGCTTCTTGGTACGCTGCGGGCCGTTCAGGATGAGCATTTAGCCTGCGGCAGCGCGGTACACGCTCATCTTTTCTATCGCTCGTGCAGCTTCGCCGCGCAAGCGATAGAAAAGGTGATCCTTCCACCCTGCCGGAGGCAAATCAGATCTTATCCAGAGATATAGCGACTGGTGCTGCATAAGATCTGTTAATGACAGGACGTACGCGTTCACCGGTCGACAGGGAGGGTTGAAGGGCTGCAAGCCCGCCAAAAATCCTTTTTCTTGCCGTGGCAACGGCGGCAGCGCCGCCGCTGCCACGGCAAGAAGGAATTTTCGGGGCAGCTTCGCCTCCCCGACCCCCACCATGTTAATTAGACGCAGTCCTTGTCCAACGCTATAATAAGGGCGGTTTACGAGTAATTTAATCATGGAGCAAGACAATGCGCAGCAACCCGACTCACCGCGTTGTGATTACGGGTATGGGGGCAATTTCGCCATTAGGCAAAACAGTGGCCGACATGTGGTCTGGATTGATCGCCGGGCATTCCGGAATCGGCTATGTTACCTTGTTCGATATCGCAGATTTCCCCTATACAATTGCCGCTGAGGTTAAAGACTTTGATCCGCGCGATTATATAGATTTCAAAGCAACTCGACGCATGGCTCGGTTCGCCCAATTCGCTGTCGCTGCCGCTGGCGAGGCATTGTGTGATAGTGGGCTGGATCTTAATCAGCTCGATCGAACTCGCATTGCTGTGGACATAGGTACTGGCTTGGGCGGATCGGCAGTCACCGAGGAAGAAAGCCTGGCATTCATCCGCAAAGAACGGAAGCGATTGAACAACACCCTGTACCTGCCAATCCATATCGCCAACATGGCAGCCTGCCAGGTGGCAATGGTCTACGGCGTCCATGGACCCACAACTGCACCTATCGCGGCCTGTGCCACCGGCGCCTACGCCGTCGGTGAAGCAGCGCGGATGGTTCATCGCGGCGATGCCCTGCTTGCCGTCGCTGGCGGCACAGACGCCGGCATTACCGCACTCAACTTGATGGCCTTTGGTGTGATTGGGGCCATCGCCCCACCCGGTGACGATCCAACACAAGCTGTACGCCCCTTCGATGCTAACCGCAAGGGGACAGCAGGCGGTGAAGGATGCGGGATCTTCATCCTCGAACAGATGGAACACGCACTTGCTCGCGGCGCGCATATCTACGCCGAGGTGGCTGGGTTTGGCGCAACCGAAGACGCCTTTCACGTTACCGCTCCTGAACCCAATGCAACCTACAGCAGCCTGGCGATCACCCGTGCGCTTGAGGATGCCGAACTGTCGCCTACTGATGTCGATTACATCAGCGCCCACGGCACCGGCACACCCATCAATGACGAAGCGGAGACTGTAGCGATTAAAAAAGCATTAGGCGACCACGCCTACAACGTGCCAATCAGTGCGGTTAAGTCAATGCTCGGCCACACGGCGGGCGCCGCAGGTGCGTTGGCACTCATTGGCTGTGTCAAGACAATCGAGACGGGAATCATTCCGCCAACGCTCAACTACACCACCGCCGATCCAAAGTGCGATCTTGACTATGTGCCCAATGTCGCTCGCCGCAACCAGAACATAGATATTGCCTTGACCAGCGCCTTCGGCTTCGGCGGACAGAACGCAGTGGTTGTTGTGCGCCGCTTTGAGGATTAGATATCTTTCATCTCATTATGGGCTAGACCGGCAATAGCGTATGATTATCGATGCAATAGGCCGTCCAGTTGCCTTAACTGCGCCGCCGAAGCGAATTATCTCTCTCGTACCAAGCCTGACCGAATACCTTTTTGCCATTGGTCTCGGCGAACGGGTCATCGGCATTACTGAGTATTGCGTCAAACCTGCTGACGCGGTTGCTTATCTGCCCAAGGTGCGCGGCACAAAAAATCCCGACCGTGGACTGATCCGTGATTTGCAGCCAGACTTGGTGCTAGCCGCCAAAGAAGAAAATCGCGAACGTGATATCGTTGCACTCGCGGAGGCAGGCATCTCCGTCTATGTGACCGATATCTGTAGTATAGCTGACGCGCTACGCCAGTTGTCCATCCTGGCAAATGTGCTTGAGGCCAAAACCAGTGCTGCAACCCTACTCGCTGATCTACAAAAAGCGCTCGAACAAGCGAATACAGCCCGCCTAGATCATCCTCCATTGCGTACGCTAACTTTCATCTGGCGCGACCCATGGATGGCAATCGGTGCAGACACCTACGCCGATGATCTGCTGCAGCTTTGCGGAGCGAAAAATGTCGTCCTCCATCTCAGCGGGCGCTATCCACGAGCTCCTTTGGCAGAGTTTCTTCAGCTCGAACCAGAGGTCATCCTGTTGCCCAATGAGCCATACGTCTTTACAGAAAAAGACTTGTCTGCATTTACCCCTTTCGGCAATACACCTGCTGTCCAAGCGGGGCGCGTCTACTTGTGTGACGGCGAGTTGCTGACATGGTACGGGCCACGCAGCGCCGAGGCGCTACGGACATTTGCCAATTTACTGCTCGGCAATGCGGGAGATGGCTATGCCAAAGAATAGGACATACTGGTGGATATTTTCCATCCTCATGCTTTGTGGTTGCCTGCCAATAGCAAGCAAGGAATCTACAGCCGTTGCCTTCCAACCTGCGACTATCACCATTATATCTGTTCAACCCACAGCGACTGCACTCTCTACAGCCACACCCGGTCCACCAACACCCATTCCGCCTACTACGACGTTACCACCTATCCCTATTCCGCCTACTACAACACCCATTCCCGATCTCGTTGCAGGTCTTACTATCCCCGACCTACGATCCCGTAACTACGGCGATGGCGAAATCCGTATTGGCGAGGTCTACAACCAGAATGCGGGATACACCTCCTATCACATAACTTACCCCGCCGATGGTCTGCAACTGACCGGACTTGTTCATGTACCTGATGGCGCTGGGCCATTCCCAGTCATTATCGCCAACCGAGGATATATCGCCCCAGAGCGCTATCTGCCAGGCATGGATAGCCGAGCTTTCTCAGACTTCATGGCCCGCAGTGGCTACCTCATTGTCGCCCCAGACTACCGTGGCTACGGTGGCGGCGATAATGGCCCCAATCCCTTCTACACCGGTTACTACGCAGATGTGCTCAACTTGATTCCGCTCACTCAAACCTTGCCAATAGCCTGTGCCGGCAAAGTCGGGATGTGGGGTCACAGCCGAGGAGCTTCCATAACCGTGGCCGCGCTCACCATTAGCGATCAGATCGCTGCCGCTGTGGTCTATGCGCCTGCTCCTGCCGACCTCGCTGTCGACTACGAACAGCGGCAGCGGCAAGGCAGTAATCAGGCCGACAGTGATACCTGGCCCTTTCACCCAGCCCAAAATCCGACAGCGTACCAACGAGTCTCACCGATCAACTACCTAGACGCTGTAACCGTGCCAGTGATGCTACACCACGGCACGGCTGACACTGTGGTGGATGCTAGCGCCAGTATCGCCATCGCTGAAACATTGCGCACATAGGCAAAGATGTCACGCTGCACCTCTATGCAGGCGGAACGCACACGCTTACTGGTACAGATGAGCAGACCTACTTTACACGGACGCTGGAGTTCTTCGCGAAGCATTTTCCACAAGACACAATCAACTGCTAACAGTGAAACGAAAAGAGGACGCAGCTTACGTCCTCTTTTCCTGTCTCTATTCCTATTGATTCATGTTATACAGAGCGGGCTAAATCCTCACGCTCCTCCAAACCTGCAATTTTCCTGACTGCGACTCTACCAAGCAGCCACCAATTACTGAACTTCCAGATCAATGCACCTAAAGCCGGCCCATAACGCTCAATCATTCGTTGGCGGCTACGGCCAACATCATAACGCTGGCGGGCCAGAAACTCAAGACGCAGATTATCATCGGTGCGATCGCTAACTGACTGGTCTTGCGCGAACGGATTGCACACATTGAAAGAAACATCGTCAAGGCCAAACGTTGCTGCTACGTCGACCAAATATGGAATCGCCTCATAGGGTGGCTCCAAGTTCAAGTCGGCACGCGCATAGATTCCATACTGGTGCGCTTGAGTAACAATTTGCTTCAATCGTTCCCGTGCTGTTGCCGACTCAAAAACGCGGGTCGCAGTCAAACTAAAGCAGAGTTTTTCGCAGCCAGCCTGCGCCATCTGCATGAGCAACGACTTATCGAGCGACTCCGCGTTAACAGTAGCTTCCCAGCTAATACCAAGCTGCGCATCATCAAGCCGAGTTAATAGCTCTTGTAACCATGCACGATCGGTTGTTAGGGGAATACCAGGAAAAAGGTAGTGGCGAATACCACACTCACGGGAAACGCTACGTAACTCAGCAACAATCTGCGCGGGCGTTCGCAGCACAACTTCTTCGCCCTCAGAAGCGCCAACCAACAGCGTTGTCTGCAATTCGCCGCCAACGGCACGCAGATTATACGCTTCAAGCGACAACAAGTGACGTGCCGGGAATGGCAATTTGTCCAAGTCAATCGGGGATCGATCAGGAGGTTCGTATAGAGTTTCGTTAACAGCTATGTCATTTTCCGATCCGCGGCGGCAGCCCAGCCAGGTGAGGACATATGCACAGCTTGAACTTACAGCAAGACTATCACGCTTCAATCGCAGCGGAAGGACGCTCATATGCTGATCATGCAGTATTTCAAGCGCTTGTTCAATGAAAAGCAACTGCTCACTGGCAACAACAATAGCTTGTGGACGAAAGGCGCGCAGAGGACGGAATGCTGTACTAAGCGGTACATCAGGCGTCAGTGCAAGATCATAAATGCGCACAATATGCCGACGTTGTTCAAGAACCCCTGCGATATACGCAAGGGTAAGCGGTGGAATCACAGATGATGCAGCGGTAGATAACGCAATTAAAGCAACATTCACGTGCGAACCTCATCAGGCAACAGGATTGCTCTTTCGATCAATGTACCACTTCCGACTAAAGCCTCTATGAAAGTCATCCGCAACAAAATGAAAAAAGCCTCAAACTCAACATGAGCAGCCTGAAGCCAGATCGACATATGACGATGTACTAGACAGCAAACACTATTTACCTGAACATCCTGTTGTCCGCTCATGCAGCCCGATTCCCGCCTAGAACACGTTCTCGATCAAACAGAGGCAAGGAAAAGCTAAAACGACTGCCTTTACCTTCCTCGCTTTCAACCCAAATATGCCCATTATGACCTTCAATGATTTGTTGACAAATCGACAACCCCAAACCAAGATGGGCGCCATGGTGTGATGCTTTATGATGTAGACGATAGAAGCGATTAAAGATCTTGCTTTGCTCTTCGGGTGGGATGCCAACTCCTGTATCCGTGACATGGACTCTTACTTCAGTATCGCATACATCAACGCTTATTGCAATAGCGCCGCCTGATGCAGTTGCTTTAATCGCATTCTCAACGAGGTTGGTAATAACTTGATTAATACGCTCGTGATCAATCAAGACTTCCGGAATATGCTCAGGAAAATTGCAGCTCAGTTGTAATCCTGATTGTTCAGCCTGTAACTGTAAACGAACACTAGCTTCTGTAATCAACACCGAAAGATCGCACCAGGCGGGTTGGATACGTAATCTGCCGGCTTCAAGCCGATTAAATTCCAGCAACTCTGTAATCCGGCCTTTCAGTTGATTGGCTTGACCATCAGCTAGCTCCAAAAATTCTTGCTGAAGCTCAGATAACGGGCCAGCCCGACCCTGCAACACGACTTTTAGAAATCCATTGAGCGTATTGAGCGGATTACGCAATTCATGAGATACCATCGAAATAAATTCAGTACGAGCTCGTTCTTCGGCTTTGTCATTGGTAATATCGTGTAAGACGATAGCGACATAACTTGGCGCCTGGTCAGAGATTCGAACGAGAGAAGCGAATGCTCGATAGACACGCACACTCTCGTCATCCCTCTCCCCAAAATGCAATTCGCGTGACAGTGACCAATGTCCTGCAGCACGAAGATCGACCGCTGTCTGGACAAGGCGCTCACGCAAGCCAAATTTCAACGCATCACTGTTGGCTAGTTCTTTATATGCCACCGTATTTGCTAATACAATATCGCCTTGCCCGTCCAGAACAACCAAAGCATCACCGATATTGCGCAAGACAGCTTCAAGCATAACTTGTTGGCGAGCCAACTGCGAGTGCAGTTCTGCATTGTGGATCGCCACGCTTGCCTGAATGCTGAAGGAATTTAGGTAGCGCACTTCGGTAAAGTTAAATGCATGACGCTGTACACTAACAACAGTAAGCGCACCACGGACAGTATCGTTCACATCAACTAATGGCACACTTAGAGCTGAGACAACGCCACAGCGATAAAGTTCGCGCCACTCGCGTTCCTGAAGCGTATCCCCAACGACGATTGCAGTATGCTGCTGAACAACATGACGAGCAAGAGGTTCAGCCCAACAGTTGGTCATATTCAGATCGAGCGACAATGATCGGTGAGAAAATTCAGTTCCATCGACTAAGGTCAATGCTGCAGCCGATACACGTGCCGTTCCCAACATCTGCATCATGCTATCGAGAATTTGCTTCAGAACATCATCAAGGCTCAAAGATCCAGTGATGGCGCGCAAGCTCTCTTCGAGAGCCTGCTGTGAACGGATGCGTACGCGCAGGTCTGTATTGATGCTATCCAACTCAACCAAACGTAATGCGTGTTCGGTGTATTCGTGTTCCAATTGCTGCGACAAACGTGCATTTTCACGTAGCCGGTACTCGCTCAACACCAACAATAGGCCAACAAAGAGAAAGCTTCCAACAACAAGGCCCCAGTAGGCGGTTACTTGTTCAAAAGACAACCCAGATGGTCGATGCACATCCAAATAGAGCGTTGATAAATAGACTGGTCCTACCAGAGTAGGGACAAGCAACATCCATAGAAATTGGCGTCGATAACGGAACGCTTTGATTGCCAAGACGGCATACATGGGAAAGATTGCTAAGTTTAGCGGGCCAATGGTTCTGAGGAGAAGCAACGCCAATAAGCCATCACTTATTGCCAGCAAGATCAGAACAGTCATTGCAAGATTACGCCGGCCCAGATCTTGAGCACGGCGTAACCATATCAACAATGCCAGATTGACAATAGCATATACGATAAGGGCGGCTAAAGATATTGGCCCCAGATGCAAACTCGCAAACCACCAGACAATCCCAAATGCAGGCAGCGGCAGAATTGCGCGGATACCATCGCGTCCTTTCGAGCGTAACCAAGGTTGAGCTCGCACGAGGATCGTCTCATTAGCTACCATGGAGAGTTTCTCCTGCAAAGGTTTTTTGTGCTGCATAGCTCTCTCTCCTTATCATCTGGCAGCACAAAACTAAACTACATTTATCTCCTCACCATTCATCACTTATGCTTCAAACTTATATCCTAGATTCCGAACAGTAATAACATGGCAAGGATGTTCAGGATCTTGCTCAATCTTGGTTCGCAGTCGGCGGATATACACTGCTACGAGATTACTCTCGCCTTCGTAATCATATCCCCAAACCTTGCTCAGGATCTGGCTTACGTTGAGAATGCGACCCGAATTCTTCATTAAGTAGTAAAGCAGGCGGAACTCCAATGGAGTAAGCTCGATTGATCGACCATCGGCAAAAAGAACTTTATGTTCAACGGGATCAAGGGTTAGATCGCCTTGGCTGAGGCGCGAGGAAGGATTAAGCATATCGCTATTACGCCGCCGCAGCACAGCCTCAACTCGGGCCAGCAATTCGGAAGGCTCATAGGGTTTAACCAGATAATCATCGCCACCGATCTGCAAACCCATCACTCGATCTTGCAGCTGTGAACGACCAGAGAGAAAGATGATTGGCACATCGGAAGTGCGGCGTATCTGGCGACAGATGTCAAAGCCGCTGGACTTGGGCATCATGACATCAAGTAAGACTAGATCAGGGTTGTGTTGTTCAATTGATTGTAAAATGCTAGCGGCATCATAAGCTTTGCAAACACGATATCCAGCTTCCTCAAGTACAAATGAAGTCAATTTGACACTAGGAATATCATCATCGGCGACCAAAATATGCATTGTTGTGCTCCTTTATCCTTTGAAACGGCAGGTAAAACAGTTCTCTGTCTAACCTGCGATCTGTCGCTCGACATTGCTTATTTGACTTCTCAACACCCGGTACAGAAGAGACCATTTTAGAGATCTCATACGGGGGTTCATTGCCCGTCCCTACATATTAATGATGTAATCCGGATAAATTCCATCCAATGGAACGTCATCCAACGATTGTGTATCCGCCTGTCCTGGGTGTCGAGTTCTACCTATATAAACATCGTGGATGAGCAAAAAGTTACGGGGGTTTTATAATTTCTCGCAAATTTGTGATTTTTGCAGCAGTCGATTAAATGCTGTACATCCTAGTACGGCCTTGTCCTGTTCGCCGACGCTTCGTGGTAGGCTAGCTCAAGCCCAGATCTACGGCAATCACCTCATTGCCGCACTACCAACTATCTATGAATTCCTAGAAAAATGGGCTCTTAATTA
>JAKSDJ010000199.1 GCA_022360155.1 Chloroflexales bacterium
AATTCAAAAGGCATTTCCAGATCGAACAATTGAACAGATCAATATCGACGGTGTTGCTGCAGGCGGCGGAAGCATTCATTGTGCAACCCTGCAAGAACCAATGGTCTAACGAGTATATGCGCTCGGACAGCAAAGAACAGAGCGGCGCTCTTGCGGCGCTTTCGCGACCGCCAAAAGTCGTTCGTGATCCTGCCCTACGATGCACTCAGGGAGTGTCCACCGGGCCAGCTTGCTTCCGGCAAGGCATGAGAGATCCAATCTCCGCTGCACTACAATAACAGAAGCCACGCTAGGCGGGAATGCAACGGCAGAGTTATTGCATGCTACAATAACCCTGCGTCGGCGTTGCACCCGCCGATGTCGGCCCCGCGGCTGCCATCAACAGCGCACGGGACGCCAACCGAAATCATTGTTATGTCTCTATTGGAGACAGAGCGCCATGCGATAGACACTTTGTCAATTCTGGAATGGGAATGCGAGGATGCAGCGATTTGGCGAAAAGCTCCGCATACTACGCAAACAGCGGCAGATGAAACTGACCGAATTAGCGGATGCGTTGGGGTATGAAGCGCATAGTTATATTAGCGAGGTCGAGACAGGCAAGAAACAACCAACGCTCGAGTTTGTCTTGAAGGTTTCACGGCTGTTTGAGGTTTCGATGGATCAACTCGCCAAGGATGAGTTGGATCTGTGAGCCATACCGATGAGCACCGACACAGCAGGAGCGATTGTATCAATACGCCGCCCAACCTGCACATGCATCCCAACCTGGGGCGTGCGAGATCGCCACTATTTTTGAAGCTGAAACGGCCCGCACAACCCGCATATGCAGTTTGACCACAAAACTGGCTATGCTCGTGCGCAATGTGAGTGGTGTGTGGCGTCGGGCAGCTATGGGCAGCGCATTCGGAGGAAGACAGTGACTGATGATTTTTCGCATGACTTTGGATCGTTTAATGGTCGAACGTGGCTTAATTGTGCGCATCAAGGCCCATTACCACGCATTGCAGCCGAGGAAGCCCGCGAGGCGATAGATTGGAAGATTGCCCCTTATGAGCTCACCACAGAACGATTCAATAGCGTTCCAGCACGCCTGAAGAGTGCTTTAGCTCAGCTTGTGGGAGCTTCTGAGAATGAGATCATTTTGGGAAATAGCGCTTCCTATGGACTTCACCTTCTGGCCAATGGCATCCCTTGGCGTCAAGGAGATGAGGTTCTCGTCGTCGCCGGCGACTTTCCATCTGACATTCTTCCGTGGCTGCGGCTAGAAAAGCAAGGCGTTCGTGTTCGCCTTCTTCGCCCGCAAAGCCCGCTGCCAGATCCGGCTGAACTCCGTGGCGCTATATCCTCTCGCACGCGACTCTTCTGTACCACCTGGGTTCACTCTTTTTCTGGCTTTGCCGCTGATCTTGATGGACTTGGATCCGTTTGCCGTCAGCATGGCGTAACATTCGTCGTCAACGCCTCTCAAGCGCTTGGCGCACGCTCACTGGATGTGCGCGTGGTTCCACTTGATGCTGTGGTCAGCGTCGGGTTCAAATGGCTTTGCGGCCCCTACGGAACAGGTTTTTGTTGGATAAAGCCTGATTTACTGGAGTCGCTTCAGTACAATCAAGCTTATTGGCTTGCCAAGATGACAGCCGACGATTTGGGCAGGGAAGGTGGTGAGGTGCATCTGCCAGAAGGGCTGCCTACGGCACGTACATACAATGTGTTCGGAACAGCTAACTTTTTTAATTTCAAGCCCTGGGCAGCTTCGGTTGAGTACTTATTGAAACAGGGCATTGAGCGTATCGCCATCTATGATCAAAGACTTGTCGAACAGTTTGTCTCAGGCATAAATCCAAAGAAGTATGACTTGACAAGCCCACTCTCTGGGGAAACACGCTCTACACTCGTGTTCATTTCGCATCGTGACGCCATGCATAATAATGAAATCCACTTGAAACTCAAAGCTGCTGGCATCGAGGCGGCATATCGAAGGGGAAAATTGCGTTTCTCACCTCACTTATACAATACGAGTGCAGACATCTCAAAAGCTTTGGCTGTGCTCAACGCCATTTGAGTGCGGTGTCGCAGTGTTGCGCTCCACAACGTGCCTGACGTGGTTTGTTAGGCCGCTGCGAACAGCGCCAACGCATGTACCATGCTCGCAGTAGCGCAAATCTCGGCAGCTTCCACCTGTGATTGGTGCAAACTGTTTGATCCCGACCGCCTGAGCGATCGCACGGATGGCGATTGGCATCAGTTTTTGGCACGCTATCTCACGCACAAACTGGCGCAGGTAGCGCCCTATCTACACCGCGATGCGCCCCGATTTGCGGGAAAAGTGCAACATCTCCTTGCGGTGCTTGACCAGCCATATTGCGGCAACGAGCATCTCATTCACGGAGACTTCTTTCCCGGTGATCTGCTGATCAACGATGAGCGTCAGATCACAGCCCTGCTTGATTTCGGGCTGTTGACAATGTATGGTGACTATCTGTTTGATATCGCGACAAGCTGGGTGTTCTTTGATATGTACAATGACTTCAGCGTGATACCGCACGCGGGTCTCGAAGAGAGAGATACCGCGAACGATGTACTTCGTTCGCCTTCTTGCATCCTACGGCGCTTCCAACGTGACTCGATTCATCGGCCTGAGCTTCCGTCGCCCACTCCCCATCTGGTCGGTGATTGCGGAGAGCGCCCGCAAGTTCCTCGACAATGTCGCGACTGGAAGACTCCTGCAAGGTGATGCGCGCATTGTGGCGCCGAATGTGGAACTGGAGTACTTATGCGCCGTCGCCCATGCTGGAGAGGCCTTCCATCTCGGTATTGTGAATGACGACGACTCGGGTGGCTGGATCTTTGAGCAACTCGAACACAATATCCGCCTATGTATCAACAACAAGACGCGCAAGGCGGCCGCTTACCGCGTACGGTATCCGGAATGGCGGCTGGTGCTTATCGATCAAATCGCATACGGCCTCTTTGATCATAACCACCAGCAGCAGTTTCGCAAGGATGCGAGGATCGCGCACAACTGGGACAAAATCATTATCGTTAGCCCCATCGACCCCAAAAACTATTTTGAGCCGTAGACCTATCAACTATCTGCATCGGTCAGCTCCATTTGCGGAGAGCGACGTGACGTGCGGCTACAAGCCGCACCTACTAACATCTATCAATTTTATCAGTTATTTGCATCAGCCAACAACACATCCGTAGACTTCACCACGACTGTAACCTCCTTGCCGACAGTCAGATCAAGGCGTTGCGCCGAAGCAGCGGTAATGACCGAGACGAATTCCTCTCCCCCCGACAAGGTAACAACGACTTCGGCCATGATCCGGCCTGTCTCGATGGATTTGACAATGCCCTTGAGCTGATTGCGTGCGCTTACTTCCATACGCTTCTCCTTCTCTTCTCAACCGCATACCTTCGGCAACGCGAAGACGCACAATCTTCGCCCCTCTTCCAACCTCAGCGGGACGCCATCCAGCTCCTCTTTCTCCCTTGTTAAGAGCAGGAGGCTGGAGGAAGAGGGGCGCGACATCCTTATTTCGATTAGACTTCCTGGGCCACTGGCGCTTCGATCTTGATCGTTGTATCGAAGGCGTAGAAACCCTTGCAGAAGCCAGACTCGTCGGTCAGGTCGAAAAAGCCCTCCGGGTCGATCTGGGTGACATTACCCTCGTAGGATGTACCGGCGGGCGTCACAACGCGCTGGTCGCCCTCCCAGACGACAATATCTTTTAGCAAGGTCACTCGCACTTGCTGGCCTTGCACCGGCAGCTTTGGCGAAAGCCCCTGATGACAAGAGCAAAAGGCTTGCTGTTCTTGTTTTTCCATGCTGCTACTCCTTGTCTTCCTCAATCCAGGCTAGGCCGTAGAGTGCGCCATCGTGCTCAACCCGGGCCGTAGCCGGGTGTAGGTCTTTCCCTGGCGAAACACGCTTGTAGACATGCACGGGATGCTCCCAATATTGCACACATAGGTAATCGCCATTCTGAAGCACTTTTTTACCCTCATCAGGATCGAAATATTCTTCCTCGGCCATGATCTCCTCCCTAATTAGCTGGAAAATAGGATCCGGGTGCGCTGCAATGCGCCCACCAATCGATCCGCTTCCTCAAAGGTGTTGTATAGATAGAAGCTAGCGCGAGTGGTTGCGGGTACGTCGAGCAAGCGGTGCAGCGGCTGCGTGCAATGGTGGCCCGCTCGCACCGCTATCCCTTCTGTGTCGAGCAGCGCTGCGATGTCGTGCGGATGGACGCCGGCGAGCGTGAAGGCTAGCACCGCGCCGCGCTCATCGGGGGTGGTCGGGCCGTACAGTCGCAACCCCGTCACCTCCGCGAGCTGCGCCAGCGCATACGCCAACAGCGCCTGCTCGTGTTGCTGGATCGCCTCCAGCCCAACGCTTTGCAGAAAGTCAATAGCCGCCCCCAGCGCAATGGCCTCGCCAATCGCCGGCGTTCCCGCTTCGAAACGGGCTGGGACATCGGCATAGGTGCTCTGCTCCAGTTCGACCAGCTTGATCATCGACCCGCCGCCCAGGAACGGCGGCATCGCGTCCAGCAATTCGTAGCGGCCCCAGAGCACGCCGACACCCGTCGGGCCGCACAGCTTGTGCCCGCTGAAAGCGAGGAAGTCTACTCCCAGGTCGCGCACGTCGACCGGCATGTGCGGCACGCTCTGGGCGGCGTCAACCAGGACACGCGCCCCGACGGCGTGCGCCCGGTCTGCGATGGTGCGTACTGGGTTGATTGTTCCCAGCACATTCGACTGGTGAGACAGGGCGACGAGGCGCGTGCGCTCGGTGAGCAGGCGGTCCAGGTCGTCGAGCACGAGGCGGCCCTGGCCATCGATCGGCAGGTAGTCCAGGTGCGCTCCGTTGCGCTGGGCCAACATCTGCCAGGGCACCAGGTTGGAGTGATGCTCCATCACGGTCAGCAGAATCCGCTCGCCGGGGCGGACGTTGGCGCCGCCCCAGGAGTAGGCCGCCAGGTTGATCGCTTCGGTGGAGTTGCGGGTGAACACCACCTCCCGGGCACTGCCGGCGCCGATCAGTCGAGCCGCCTTGCCCCGCGCCCGCTCGTAGGCGAAGGTCGCCTCCTCACTTAGGGTGTACACCCCGCGATGTACATTGGCGTTGAATCGGCGGTAGTAATCGTCCAGGCACTCAAGCACACTGCGCGGCTTCTGCGCTGACGCGGCGCTGTCGAGAAAGGCCAGCGGCTTGCCGCGAATGGCGCGCTGCAAGATCGGGAACTCCTGTCGCAGCGCGGCGACATCGAGCGTGACGCCAGGTTCGGTGATTGATCCATGCATGTTGCACCATCCAGTTCAATGCGGCTTGTGTTGCATCTCGTTTGCGGCGGTCGTCAACCGCCGCCGCACTGCCCGCAGCCGCCTCCCGCGGGGTCGGGCGTTTCGTTCAGCTCGTGGGCCAGCAGCGTATTGCTGACCACGTTGCCTCGTTGCGCCAACAGTAGGTTAGTGATCTCATCGACCAAATAGATCGCGCCTTCATACCCGACGATGGCGCGGCGATGGTAGCCGAAGCGATCCTCCACCGGAAAGCCAACCCGCACCAAGGGTATCTTCTCGGCGTCGGCCAAGAATTTGCCCTTGGAATGACCGATGACAACATCAACTGGATCTTCCTTCATGCGCTTGTGCAACTCGTAGAGATCGGAACGATAGACCACATCCAGGTTGTCAAGGCCTAGCTCTTCCGCCAGCGCCGCCATATCCTCGCCCCACGCCTTCGAGTCGGTGGCGGTGACGGCGTAGCGCGGAACCATGCCCATCTCGGCCACAAGGCGCACCATCCCGTACACGATGTCGGGATCGCCGAAGATCCCGACTTTTAGCCCGGTGTTGAAGATATGCGTGTCTACAATCGCATCGAGCAGCCGAGCGCGCTCGACCTGGAGCGACTCGGGAATCGGCTTGCCGGTGACTTCGGCCACCGTCTCCAGAAACTTGTCGGTATTCGCCAGGCCGATGGGCATCGGCAAGATGTGGGCCGGCACATTGTGTTTGCGCTTGTAGACCTTGGCCGCCTCGCCGCCGATGTGCTTTTGCAGCGCGATGGTCGCCAGCGCGCGGGACGAGTCCTGCACCTCTGCCAGCGCGGTGCCGCCCTGGAGCACGTGGGGCCGCGGGTTGTAGTAGCCGCCGTCGAGCGTATCGGCATAGTCGGTCAAGAACGTCGCCGCGACATCCATCTCGCGCAGGATGTCGCGCAGCTCCCGCAGATCGCCGGGGTTGACCCAGCCTGGGATCAGGTTGATTTTGCCGTTGCTGTCGCCCTTCTTGCGGCGCGCCGGAATCCGCGTCGCCAACTCCTTGAGGAAGTTGTCGAAGCCGGTGATATGCGTGCCAATGTACGATGGCGTGCGCACCGACAAGATCGGAATGTCGATTTCGGGATGCTTGTCCTGAAACTCCTCGATAATGCCGGGGATGTCGTCACCGATTGTTTCCGACAGACAGGTCGAGCAGACCGTGATCATCGTCGGGTGAAAGCGATCCCAGATATTCTTCAGGGCGGCAAGCAGGTTTTCTTTGCCGCCATACACCGTGGTTTTTTCGGTCAGCGAGGTGGTCGCGACCTCCACCGGCTCGCGGAAGTGGCGAGCCATCTGGTGGCGCGGGTAGGTCGCACAGCCCTGGGAGCCGTGGTTGATCGTGATCGCGCCGTGAATGCCGAAGGTGCTGAGCATAGCCCCAATCGGCGCACACGAGCGCGTCGGGTTGATCGCAACCAGTCGTTCTTGTTTGACAACTGTGGTCATGGAAAGCCTCTCCTCTGCTGCATAGAGACGGGGTCTGGCGCCGCGTAACGCCGCGCCGCGTACACTGGCGCCGCGCTACGTTACCGGGCTACTTACTTGTGGTGCCGGGCGACCTTGCGCTCGCAAGAGCCGCCAGACCGGCGAGTTGAGCGCCTTGTCGATATCGCGGGCAAAGTTGACCATGCCCGAGAAGCCAGCGTATGGTCCGGTATCGTAGGTGTGACCGTTGACGAATGGCACGCCAAGCTTGTGAGCCACGTATTTCTCTTTGTTGCCGGAGATGAACAGGTCCGGCGTATGGTCGGTCAGCACCTCCTCGATTTCGGGAACATTCGGATTATCGATGATCAGACCGCCCTCCTGGATCTTGCTGAAGATCTTCTGGTAGTCGTCGTCGTGGCCGAAGGTGGTGGCAGCGACGACCGTCTCCATCCCCAACTCACGCAGCAGTTCGATCCAGTGCCAGGCGCGAGGCGCCCCCTGGTAGATGAACACGCGCTTGCCCTGGAGCCGCTGGCGGTAGTACTCGATCTGGGGCATCACTCGGGCTAGCTCGCGCTCGATCACTACTTCGGCCTGAGCTTCCAGGCCAAAGAACGCGGCAGTGTCGCGCAACGCCTGGGCCATGGCCTTCAGGCCGAATAGCGTGACGTTGATGTACGGCGTGTTGTATTTGGCCTGCATCATATCGGCGATATAGGTGGCCGAGCGCTGGCAGTGAACGACGTTCAGTTGCGCCTTGTGCATGATCTTGATCTCTTCAATCGAGACATTGCCGGTGAAGCGGGTCAAGATCTTCAGGCCGAGCGTCTCGAACAGGTGCTCGAAGGTACGCATATCGTTCTTGATGTTGTAGTCGCCGACGATATTGATCGCCCGGCTGAAATCGCCCTCCGGCTCGACCGAACCGACCAACTCCTTGAAGATCGTCTCGTTGCCGACGTGGTGCCCCGCCGACTGGCTGACGCCGCGAAAGCCTTCGCACTCGAAGAACACCACCGGCTTGCCGATGATCTCGGTGGCTTGCTTGGCGACATCCTTGCCGTCGTCGCCGATCAGCGCAGTGGCGCAGGTGTTATACACGAACACGCCCTTGGCGGCGGGGAACTCTTGCGCCGCCTCGATGATGCACTGCAACAGCTTCTTCTCGCCGCCGAAGACGATGTTCGACTCGTTCATGTCGGTGACGAAGGTGTACTTCATATGGAAATCGCTGTCGGCCAGGTGCGGGCGGTAGCCCCACGAAAAGAAGGCGCAGCCAATCGGGCCGTGGGTCATCTGGATGACATCTTTGACCGGCCCGCCGACCACGCCGCGGCAACCGGCATAGGTGCAGCCGCGCTCGGTCATGTCGCCGGGGGTGGTGGCGACATTGCTCATGATGAAGCCTTCGGAGCCATCGCCGCGAGCGCAACAGCCGCCGCGCTTGACCGCAATATGTTTGCCGCGTTCGGGAAGAGTAACGTTACATTTGAGTTCAATTGTTTCCATAGCCATGATTGACCTCCCGGAGTCTAGGGATTAAAAGTTGAAGCGCCGCAGCGCCGCTCCATCGCCTACGCCGGATCGCCTTTCGGCTGTAAGCGTACAAGCGGTTTTTCCTGCAAAAACTTGGGCGAGCACGTCGTGCCAGGCTCGGAGCCGCATCCCTCCTCACCGGGGATGCCGATAGCATCGGCGCGGCAGCGCATGCAATTGCGGAACTGCTGGATTACGGCGGCGCACTCGTCGCGAACGCGATTGACTTCTTCGTCGGACGGCGGTGTGATGTGGGCGAACTTCGCTAGCGGGATCATTGGGATGACATTCAGGATGTACGCACCCAAGGCTTTGACGACGCGGGCGACCTCCACCAGATGCTGGTCGTTGATCCCCGGTATCATCACCGAGTTGACCTTAATGACCATCCCGCGCATCGCGGCCTGGCGTAGCCCTTCAAGCTGGTTGCGGTTCAAGATCTCGAAGGCCTTTCGCCCCCGATAGGTGGCGCCTTTGTAGCGCACATGCGAATAGATCTTCTCGCCCACATCCGGGTCTACTGCGTTGATCGTGATCGTCAGCGTGGTGATGCCAACCCGGTCGATTTCGTCGATCATGTCGGGCAACAGCAGCCCATTGGTCGACAAACAGCGGGTCAGGAACGGGAATATCTCCTGGGCCTTTGCGAAGGTTTCCAGCGTCGCTGAGTTGTCGAGGGCATCGCCAGGGCCAGCCACACCCAGGATCTTCAGGCGCGGCTCGCGGGCGATAGCCTGCCCGATGGTATTGATCGCCTCGTCGGGCGAGATGACTTTGGTGGTCACGCCGGGCCGGTTCTCATTGGGACAGGCGAATTTGCGCGTGCAGTAGTTGCACTGTATGTTGCAGCGCGGCGCGACCGGTACGTGAATACGACCAAACTTGAAGTGGGCGTCCTTGCTGTAGCAGGGATGTTCAGCCACTTTGGCAGTCAGATCGGCGGTTTGGGGAAAACAACTCCCGCGACATTCAAACGGCTTGGGATTGTTCATCATGTTTCGCCTCCCAGCATGCTAATCAACGATGCCGTATGAGCGCATCAGATCTTCGAGCTCGTCTTGCGACATCGGCGTCGGAATGTCGAATCGGTCATTGTCTTCGATCTTCTCCGCCAGGGTCAGATACTCTTGGGCCTGGGGCAAGGCTTCGTCGTAGTCGAGCACGGTCTTTTTGTTGATCTCGGCCCGCTGCACGTCTTTGCTGCGCGGCACGAAGTGGAGCAACTGTGTGTTGAGTTTTTGGGCAAACGCCTGGACCAGCTCGAACTCATTTTCCACCAGGCGCGAGTTGCAGATCAGGCCGCCCAGCCGGGCGTAGCCGCGCTCGGCGAACTTTTTGACCCCCTTTGAGATGTTGTTGGCGGCGAACAGGGCCATGTACTCACCCGAGCAGACGATATAGATCTCTTCGGCGTAACCCTCGCGGATGGGCATGGCAAACCCGCCGCATACCACGTCGCCCAACACGTCGTAGAACACGTAGTCCAGCTCTTCCTCGTAGGCCCCTAGCCGCTCCAAGGTTTGGATGGCGGTGATCACCCCGCGCCCGCCACAGCCAACCCCTGGTTCGGGGCCGCCGGACTCGACGCATTTGACCTGGCCGTAGCCCGGTGTAATCACTCGATCCAAGGTGACGTTTTCAGCATCACCAAGCTCGCGAATCGTGTCGAGCACGGATTGCTGTCGATGCCCGCGTAATAACAAGCGCGTGCAGTCCGCCTTGGGGTCGCAGCCCACAACCATGATCTGATTGCCGCGGGCTGCGAGGGCCGCCGCTGTGTTCTGCTGCGTGGTCGATTTGCCGATACCGCCTTTGCCGTAGAATGCCACCTGCCGCATGTCGTACCTCCTTTGCGATACGCTACTGCTGAGACGCTGAGACGCCTGGTCTAAACGATCGAGATGTGTTCTCTGCGAGAACCGTGCAGGGTTTGGAGACGTGTACGGGCAGGGGTTGCAGCAGCCAGATGCTGTCGATGCCTATGCTGCACATGCCCATCGAGTCCTTTCTAAGAAACGAGGGCGGAGAGAGGAGATGCGGGCAGGGTCAAGCCATACCATGTGCATCGGCGCTCACGCCGCCGGCGCTGTAGTCCCCGACCGGTGCCAGCGGTACGAGAACATTCTTGATTTGAACAAACATCACTCGAAGAGCCGAGCGATGCCTGTCGTGCAGGGGTGGTCGTGAGGGGATGCCGCGCAGAATATGGTACCATTGCGCATGCATCGGCGCTCACGCCGCCGGTGCCGTGGTCCCCGGCCGGTGCCAGCGGTTGGGGACCGTTCACTCCATAGAATGCTTAAAATACGCTCCATCTGGCCAGTGCCAGTAGCCGGATCGGGCGTCTCTAACGTCGCCCAAACGCGCGTCTGTTGCGCGCAGGCAGCGCCGAAGCAACTCGATTGTATTAGTATAGTATGCGGGGATGTGCTGTCGTCCAGCGGTGCAGCGCTGCGGAGAACATGCCGTAACTTACTGCGTCGGTGCAGGGAGTTAACCAAGTAATATGGTTGTGTCACGCTCTTGTCGTGTGACCCTGTAAACTGGTGCTGCGGGTATGCGGTTGTGCGGGTCTCTTCTCTGGTTATCTTAACGATAGCAAAACCTTTAGAAGCTGTCTATAGTGCAGATGTTCAAAAACTTCCGTGATTTACTTGGACAAAGTTAACAAGAGGATGCCGGCACTGGCCCGCGGCTGAGACCTGCAAATGGAGAATGGCGCGGGCAAGGCGGTAATATGTTAGTGTGTCAGCGTGCCAAGACATGGTTTCAGGATAACCAATATGCCTATACCTTGGGGGTTTGCTGTAGGTGCGGCTTGCGGCCGCGCTGGTTGTTTCGTAGGAAACGCGACGTGTCGTGCGGCTGCAAGCCGCACCTACATCGGTCACAGACGGATGCCCGCATGCCTTGATAAAGTTCAGGCTAAAAGCTCAAGTGCGCTTCAACGCACTGCATCGAGTCGGCTTCAGTTGACTTTCGTTTTGAGCCCGTACTTGAGTGCAGGGCGTGCTGGCGCTGTTAACTAAGGTTTATAGCATTCGATCACCTGCGCGGGACTGCGCGTCCCGCACGGGGCTTTCGTCCTCTAAACATGTGCCGCAGACTGGCGCACCTCGCGCCTGTATGTCCGCGCAACGGGCGTGAACTCCAGAGGCAGCGCCTCTAGGCCGCGAAGCAACAGCCCGCGCCGCCAGGATAGCGCCTCGGGCGCAGCCGCAAACCGCAAGTCGGGCAGGCGACGCAGCAGCGTGCTGATCGCGATCTGCCCCTCCAGCCGGGCCAGCGGCGCACCCAGACAATAGTGGATGCCATGCCCGAAGGCCATGTGCCGGTTTGGCGTACGCGTGATGTCCAGCACATCGGCTTGCGGGAACTGCTGCTCGTCGCGGTTGGCCGAGGCCAGTACGGCATGCACCAGTGCGCCCTGCGGGATGATTGTCCCCGCAATGTCGATATCCTCGCGCGCATAGCGCTCGGTCGCCATCTCCACTGGGCTCTCATAGCGCAGCAACTCCTCCACCGCTGTCTTGATCAGGCCTGGATCGTCCCGTAGCTGCGCAAGTTGCGCCGGGTTGCGCAGTAGCGCGAGTGTGCCGTTGCCGATCAGGTTGACCGTGGTCTCGTGTCCGGCGATCAGGAGGAGCACCACCATCGCCACCAGCTCATCTTCGCTCAACTGATCGCCGACTTCCTCCGCCTGTACCAAAGCGGTCAGCAGATCATCCTGCGGGTCGGCGCGGCGTAGCTTGATCATCCTGCGGATGTAGCGCATGAACTGCATCATTGTCGGAATCATCAGCAGGACGCCCCAGCGCGAGGCTGTGCTGCTGATGATCGCATTCGACCAGCGGTGAAACGAGTGACGATCGCGCTCCGGGATACCTAGCATATCGGCAATGATCGTCACCGGGATCGGTAGCGCATACTGCTTGATCAGGTCGATCTGACCGCGCGCAGCCACCGCGTCCAACAGCGTGTCGGAGAGCTGTTGCGCTCGCTCGGCCAGCGCTTCGATCTGGCGCGGCGTGAAGACTTTGTGGACCAAGCCGCGCAGCCGGGTATGGTTTGGCTCATCCTGGTCGAGCATCTGCCGAGTGAGCGGCTGGAACATCGGCGGCATCCAGGGCAGCTTGCGCAACTGCTCGGGCGTCAGCGCGTTGTGCCGGTCCTTGGCGAAGCGCGGATCTTTGAGCACTTGAACGACATCGTCGTAGCGCACCACCAGATAGGCATTCTGCTTGTCGGGCAGGGTGACTGTGCAGACCGGCGCTTCGGCGCGCAGGTGCGCATAGAACGGGTAGGGGTTGGCCTTGAACGCAGCGCTTGAAATATCAACGTTCATGTGTAGCGCCATCATTGTCTCCTTCGCTTGGCAGCAAACCGTCGAGCAATAGTGTGGTCAATACGTCGGGGATGGTATCCCATTTCGCTTCGAGCTGCGGATCGCCCATCAGGCGCAGCACAATCAGCCCAAGAAACATGCCAGCCGTTGCTCGTATCATCATAGGCACATCGTCAGTTTGCAGCCGGCCAGCGTCCACAATGCGCTGGAAATGCGTCTCGACCAGTGCGAACGACGGTGCAACAATGCGCTCGGCATAGATTTGGCGCAACTCGGGGTTGACCAGCATCTCCGAGAGCACAATGCGCAGCACCTTCAGGCCATTCTCGCCGATCGTATCCAGCCGGTGTCGAAAATAGGCGCGGAAGAACTGGCGAATGTCCACATCGCCAAGCTGTGCAAAATCGCGATCGCGCCGATCGCTCTCATTGATGCGATCCAGAATGCCGAGCAACAGGGCGGTCTTATTCTCGAAATAGTTGTAGATCGTGCCGTCGGCCACACCTGCCGCCTGCGCGACATCACGGATTTTGGTGCGATGAAACCCCTGTTCCGCAAATACCATCGTCGCCGCATCGAGGATGTGCGACCGGCGCAGCGCTGCGACTTGCGCTTGAAACGATTCGGGTGTGTCAGGCATATAGGTGCGCCTTTCCGTGAATTTCAATTCACTCAGATGAATTTCAATTCACTACTGAGTATAACCCTGACTGGGTGGCTTGTCAAGGTGTTGTTGGAGCGGCGTTCTGGTCCTGCAAGAGCGCAGATGATGCACAGAGGCGTGAAAGCCTACCACTGTTTGATATGCACAAAGCAATAAGGGGGTTATTTGGGGCTTGACAAAATATAGTTAGTATACTAACATTTAGCTATGCAAGAATTGCCGACAACTGAGTTTCACGTTGTTCGTTCACAGGATGACGTCCCTGCGCAGGCAAACGACGCCGAAACCCAAGTCTTTGTTATCGAGGACAGCTTAGGCTACCTCATGAACTATGTCGCCAAGCTGTTCGCGCGGGCGCACACCACCTGCCTTGAACAGCACGATGTCACCCTCGGGCAATGGGCCGTTTTGCTGTTCTTATGGGCGGAGGATGGCTTGACGCAAACCGAGCTGAGTCGCCACGTGGCGATTGAAGACGCCACGATGGTGCGCACCATTGACCGCATGGAGCGGGACGGGCTCGTTCAACGGGTGCGTAACGCGCGTGATCGACGGCAACTCAACATCTTCCTCACCGACAAGGGCCGTTCGTTGCGCGATGTGCTCGTTCCCTGCGCCCTTACGGTGAACGCGACCGCCCTTCAGGGTTTCACAGACGAAGAGCAACATCAGTTGGCGGGCTTTTTGCGCCGGATCATCGCGTCGCTGGAATAGGCGCCGTCGATGGAAGACAAACAGTTATGTACACAAGGAGTATGTTCTATGGCTATGGGGAAGGTTTCCAACAAGCGACAGCGAGACATTCAGCGCGTGATGCATCTGATTGGCGCAGCAGTGCTGATCGGCTATGTCTATCTGCCATTGGGGAGTGCGCCATTTATCACAACGCTGATGCAGATTGTCATTGTGCCGTCGCTCGGTGTGACTGGCATGCTGATGTGGCAGTTGCCCAAGCTCCGCAAATGGCTCGGCGGCAAGCGGACGAGCGCTCCGCAGCAAGAGGAGTGTTTGGCGCCGACGAAAGAACGGCGAACAGAGACGCTGTGACGGATACGTATTGTTGTCAAAGCCGATGCGCATGACCGAGTCAGGTCCATGGACGCATAAGAAAGGAGACAGACCTTGCCAAACGTCGTGTTGATTAACCCCTTTGAGGTTCCGGAAGGCCAGGAGAAGGCATTTCTGGCGGGGTGGCGCACCGCCGCCGAGTGCTTGCGGCATGCGCCGGGCTTCATCTCAACCCGCCTACACAAGAGTATCGACCCGACGACAAAGTTTCGCTTTATCAACGTCGCGGAATGGGCGTCGCCGCAGCACTTTGAAGCAGCCACCCGTTCGGCGGCGTTCCAGGAGATCGCCCACAAGATACCCTTCGCCGCCTATCCAGCGCTGTACACAGTCGAGGTCGAAGATCCGCTGTCCTAGGAAGGCCGTTACGACGTATACGTTGCTGCTGCTGAGAAAATGGTCTCGATCACCCCCTCGTTTATGAAAGAGCCAAGCTCTAGAAATTGCGCCACCGCGTCGTCAGGCTGCAATGCCTGTTCGTACTGCAAGATACGGCCCGCCAAGAACGCTGCCGACGCCGTACCGCTGATTCCGTAGATTGCGCTCAGCCTTTCCCTGATCTGGCGCTGCTCCCCAACGTGACGCAGCAGGGCGATGCGCTCGTCGGACGAGAGCTGATCGAGTATTTCGGGCTGGGCCAACAGCGTTTCGATGTATTGCAATGAACTGATAAATGCTCCTTGTTCCAGGTTCGTCGGTTTGGCTTCGATAGCTGCCGAGTCGATGGTCTGATAGTGCTGGAGGAGCAGCCGCCCAGCGTCGGGGCGATCGAGGAGGATGGCCAAGCCGTTGAAGTCGCGCCGCAGCGCATTAAATCCCCTCTGGAGACTGGAATGGGCATACATATCGCCAGCCAGCGGGTACTGCAACACGGTTTCGACCAAGCCAGCCGTTGACATCTGGGCGAGTTGCGGCTCTGGAATCTGGACCGCCGCAAGCATCTCCTGCCGTGATCCGAGTTGCTGCCAGGCGTTTGTGCCCGGTTGCACCGGGAAGGTGTAGGCATCGGAGTGCCGAGTCAAATCGGCGATCCCGCATTGGGTGAGGAGGCAGAGCAGCGTGAGGACGATACTCCAGCTTCCGATTCTAGCGATGCGCTTGTTGTGCATAGTGATTCTTGTGTCCTTAATTAAGGATAATTGCTCCACTCACTACTCCTGAGCCAGCAACATAAATGTATCGATCATGGCCTCGCCAGCCAGTGAAGCCGGTCGCAACTGGTAGACCCAGCCATTGCCAAGACTGAAGTAGGAGCACCCAGGCGCAATCATCGTGGAGGCGCACACCTCCGCGCCAGCAACGTGCGCCGTCTGGAACGATTTGGGCGACTCGGCGTCGTCCGCCGGCAGCAGGTCGTGCGCTGTTAACCAGTGTTCCAGCGATGCTACCTGGTCGGCAGCATAGACCCGGATCTCTAGGTCTGGCAGTTCAAGGTCAGCCACGTCGCTGGCGGCGGTCTCAGGGCTCATGAAGAGAATTGAAGCAACGGGGAGCGGTTCGAGCTGCGCCAGTTGTTCATCCGGCTGGATGCGGAAGACGAAGTTGGCCGGATAACTCACGCGAAACTGATAGGTGGTATCGGTATAGAGCTCTATTGGTTCCATCTGCGGCTGTCCATCAGGTACGTCGGGGGGCGCTGGCGCCGCCCCATCCTCTCCGGCTGCCCCAGGCTCCGTTTGATCTGGAGGCCGCAGCGCCAATTCCGTAGCCGTCATGGGGGTGACATCAACCACGACACCGTCGCCGTGGCGCTGCCCCTGGGTGGAGGTTGGCGCCGGCGGTGACGAGAACACACCGGCGCCGGTGTCATATTCTATGCCCGGCGTCCCGCAGGCCGCCGCTCCCAATACACTTGTCAGCGTAACCCCTATTATGATAAGCGATCGCTTAACTAGCATTGCAGCCTCTCTTTATGTTTCCATAGGTGCGGTGCAGCAGTATCTTCTATCTATACAAACGTATATCCCGTGCGCAATGTTCCTGCCTTCCCGAAAAAGGGGCGGAAGCCTGGCACGCATGCCAGGCTTCCGCCCTCGATATGTGTCGCCGATTGGTTGGCCTATCAGCTCTTAGCAGCCAGCGGCGTTACACAGCGGGACGATGTTGTTGTCGTTAAAGCGCGCCGCGTAGAGGTTATCGACGCCAATGAAAAAACCGGAGTAGACCCCATCGGCCCAACCAGTCACCACAGTCGGTGCATAGCCAACCATCAGCGGTCCGCCGCTCTTGCCCCGGCTCATATCACATCCCATACCCCGCACTTCCGTCGCTTGTCGAAAGCTTTCGGCTGCACAGATGTGCAGGTATTTGCCCGCGTCGGTAATCAGTTGATCACTAGTATTTCTGAATGGGTAGCCCAGGTCGTGGAAGTGCCGGATATACGAATAGTTCCACTGGCGACCCATCCAGCCGACGGCATAGTTCAGGGTCTGGCCGGACGAATTTGTGCCCATCGTGCAGACGCCGACATCGTGCGGCGCCCAGGTGTTAATGGCATAATTGCCGTTCAGGTTGATCCATGCCGTAAGCACCCAGCATTGGGTTGCGGCGAATGTGCCATAGGGCGCAGCACCATTTCGATAGGCAGGCGTAAAGACCCAGTTGGAGTACCAGCGGTTGTTGGTGGAATCATACAGACAATGGGCGGCAGTCAACATGACGTTGCCGCTTATACTGGAGCCAGAACAGGATGATGTCCCATCGGGCGTGGTGAAGCTGAGCCGGCCCACCCACCGGTGCGGATACATGCGTTGCAGCGCAGAGTCCTTGGCGAAATAGCCCGTAAAAACCTGGCTGGTCCCTTCCAGATCGGCCGCGACAGATTCCGTCCCCTGGTCGTCAAGGCGCGCCCAATCGTCCGGATAGGCGGCTCGCGCCACCCGATCCGCATCCGGTGCAGCCATACCGGGTGCGACAAAACCGGGAGGGCCAATGACTTCTTGTTCCGGCAAAACGGTGGTATCAATCTCAGCCGGGCCTTGTTGGGACGGCATCTCCATGGGCTGCACGGCCGCAAGAGCCTCGCGCGTCCAGAACGCCAGCGCGGCCTGCTGTTCAGCCGGAGAAATCACCTTGTGCGCAACCAGTTGGGATGAGACATCGGGTGCTGGTACATAGGTCGACTCGTGCGCCAACACCGATGTCGTCCCGACTAGGGCCATGAAAACGACCAGGATGCTCGTTAGTCGGGTGAGACGACGGATCATGTAGTTTCCTCCTTACTTTTACGAATACCAAACAGATACAGGCGTGTTTGCAAACTCGCATTGCTTCCGCATCAAGAGGTATGAAGAGCAGCAGAGCAAGGGTTCCGGTTAATCGATAACATGTGCGGCGGTTATCTTTGTGTGGCGCTTCTTGTCGCCATGTCGTGTGTATGCCACAGCACCCATCGCACATACGCAAACGATATGCGCTTCACCTAGGCGAAATGCCATTTTCCGCATCGGTATGGCAAAATGAAGACTACCTGCTATCGTTTACCGCCATCCCCAGTTTCACCGCTCCTCACACCCCTGATCGTAGCCGTAGAGCATTAGCGTGTCGCGAATGTTCACGAGGCCTCTTCTTGCATTGGACAA
>JAKSDJ010000831.1 GCA_022360155.1 Chloroflexales bacterium
AAACGCCGCCGCGCGAGGGTGCGTTACAACCTTACCTTGAGCCGTACTGGCTGTTCCGCGCCGTTGATCGCGCGCTCCAGGGCAAAGATGTCGACGCGGAGTTAGACGACGCCCAAGCGCTCACCGAACGATACCTGAGCTGCGTTCGCGGGGGCGGGCAGCCGCGCTCCTGCGCGCTGACGGTCGATCCAGACTATGACGGACGCCTCAGCGATGCAGAAGATGGGCAGTGAAGCAAGATTTGCAGGCGCGCTGTTTGGTGGTTAGGTCGATGTTGTGTTGCTAATGAAATTTGACAATCAAAACCGGTAATAGGGAAAGATGCTGGTAGTGCTGCCTTCAGGCTGTTGTACTGCCGCAAAACCGCCTAAAGGCGGCACTACGTAGACGACCTCTGTTGATTGCCAAATTTCATAAGGTTTTCAAAACCTTTAGGGTCTTGGGCGGATGACGCCCGCAGGTGCAGGGCGTGCCGCCCCGCCCAAGCGTTGGCATGGTACAGGCCGTGGCTGAAACAGATGCGGGTGTAGGGACGCCCCGTAGCGGCAGCTTGCCGCCGCCAGATTATCGCCCGGCTATTGTGTTCCAATGTCCTCGCTGACTGCGGAAACAGACGGGGTTTAGCCCCGCCTATCTCCCGCAGACATACGCCGATCACACGTTCCGCGTCGCCTCAGTTGTTTATGACAAGTGGCAGATATGTTGTGAAAGAAGGTTCACCCAATCCAGCAGTTGGAGTTGGCGGAATGACCATTGTTTCCGTTGGTGTCGGCGTGTTGGTCGGTGTACTCGTTGGTGTCGGCGTGTTGGTCGGTGTACTCGTTGGTGTCGGCGTGTTGGTCGGCGGCGGTGTACTCGTCGGTGTCGGCGTGTTGGTCGGTGTACTCGTTGGTGTCGGCGTGTTGGTCGGTGTACTGGTCGGTGTTGGATCAGTCGACTGGCCGCTTAACAGATCGACTGAGCCATGTTCAATCACTTCGCGTGTATTGAAGGTCTGGACGAGGAGCAGCGTTGGTTCACTCAATGCAGTTGCCAGGCTGAAGCGCACGGTTTTCGGTCCCGCAGTCGCGCCATCGGGCAAGCGGATGAGCAAGGCGGCTCGGGTGTTTCCGCGGGCCAGGGCGTCATTCACGGCAGCGGGCTCAACGACCAGGCTCGCTGCGCCAAAACCGCTGATTGTCCCCGCTGCAATCTCCGATGCGGGAATTGTTGGCGGTAGTGTCAGCAATACACTTCCCTCTGCAGGAATTGCCTGCGCTGTGAAAGTTATAGTGTAGTTGTTCGCACTGTGGCTTGATGCTACTCCCCCGCTGAATAGACCGCCAGGGGCCATCGTCGCGTGACCCAAGCGTACGGCGTCGGAATGAGTGCTCATGCCGTACCACATGCGATAGGTCGCTCCTTCTTTGAGAACGTGGGGGCTCCACACATTGTCCGGGGTGAATGTGCTTGGATCATCGCCACCCTCATAGACCGGCTGATTGGGCGTCGGGCGCACCCAGTCGATCCCGTTTGTCGAGACGACATAACCGATGGCGTAGCGCTCGCTATAGTTCTTGGCATCGTACCACATGCGGTAGAACGAGCCTTCCTTGATCACGCTCATGACCCCGACGTGATTCTCGTCAAAGTTGCCTCTTGGTCCACGCCCAAGCACAGAGCCGCCAACGCCGTTCCCTGGCGCCCGAGTCCAATCGAGCCCATCGGGCGAGAC
>JAKSDJ010000753.1 GCA_022360155.1 Chloroflexales bacterium
CCGATCTGGTGGGCCTCCCTATGTGGGATGCTGGTCGCGCCGCGAACCTGATCTGGATTCATTTCGGCACAAAGCGAACCATCCAAGGATGGAAGGGGGAACCCAAAGAAGTGGGAGAATATGCGCTGCATCTGCAATGCGCCTGGCGGATTGTGCATCTCGACTCGATTTTCGTCGCCGCCGATGATTGCTTCTATCCGCGTAACGATCCCCATCAAGACCCTCCGGATTTTAACTGGAGTGTTCCTGGGGTCAATCGCTGCGATGAACAGTTAGAACGCCTCTTCACCACATTCGACCCAGCCCAGCTCATCGTGCAAGCGGTGGAAACGGATCGTGTTGGGGGCTTTCGTCTGCTGATGCGCAATGGTCTTGCCCTTGAGGTGTTTCCCAATATCTCGTTCGATAGTGAGTGCTGGCGCTTCTTATGCTTCTCTCGCGACGAACGCGATCTAGTCGTCACCGGTGCAGGGATTGAAGACGATGACGATGCGGAGGAGGAAGACGATGACGATGCTTTCATTTGAGCGTCGTGGCGAACGCATCGTTGTCAGGCTAAGCTGGTTACTGGTTGCGCAATGACTCTCCTTTGTGGCCCGCACTTCACTCAGGTGAGGAAGTGCAGGCGCTACCCCGTATCGTATATCCATTGCCTATGAGCCTGGTCGAAACACACAACGCTTTTTTACCAGGATGTCGTCAACACTTCCTCCTGGCATATCGTGGGCCCAGGCAGCGTCTCTCAACCTCTGCATAACGACCCGGACTACGACCTGCGAACACCGAGCGCTTGTGCTCCAACTCTCGCTCCGGCGGCGCTGGCCCGTTGAACCCGCAGGAACTGAACCGGTATAGCTACGTGAACAACAACCCGGTACGCTACACCGACTCAACCGGCCACTTCATCGACACGCTGGTCGATGTCGCCTTCATCGCCTACGACATCGACGCTATCGCCGCCAACGGCTACACCGCCGAAAAAGGCGCGGTGCTCGCCGCCGATGTAGCCAGCGCGGCGGTGCCGGGGATGACCGGCGGCGGGGCGATCGTCCGCGCCGCCGCCCACGCCGACGA
>JAKSDJ010000071.1 GCA_022360155.1 Chloroflexales bacterium
CCCAGTAGTGTTTGAGGGTGTCGCGCACCATGTTTGTAAACTCTGGTTGGAGGGCGACATCGGCTTCAAGGACGGCAAGCGACGCGGGCGTGGCTTGTTCTAGGCGTGTCGAAAGCTGCTGCAGCGATTGCATCTCTGGACCCAGGCCGCGCAGCGCATCGAAGATTCGCTGCTGCATCTGTACCGTGGTGAGCGCCAATTCCATCTGGTGGGCCATGGCGCCGATCAAGTGGCGCGACTCGGCGGAGAGGACGCCGCCGTTGCGTTGCACATTGGCCGGGTAGGCTACGCCCAACGCCCCGAGAAATGTTCCGTCAACGCTACGCAATGGCAGCATACAGAAGCCGCCAACCATCAGGAAGGCTTGAAGTGAGGGAACCTGTTCAGGATCATGCGGCGGCATGTGTTCCATTTGCGGAATCAAGTCGGCCAGCGGGTTTTCGGCTACAAAACGTTTAATGTCACGCCGCGAGCCGCAGAGCGCCTTGACCGTATAGCCGTTATCGCCTGGCCCAACCACAAAGCCGGTGCCTACCCGCAGCGCACCGCACACCGCGATCAACGAGTTCGCAAGCAACTGCCGCAGATCGGTGCGGGTGAATGTGCTGCGGGGCAGATTACGGAGATAGTCGATTTCGGCGTGATCCTGCATATAGACCAGGGCGTCGAGGTAGGGTTTGACCCGGCTCACGAAGAGTGGCATGACCACGGTCATGATCATCACGCCGAAAATAATCAAGGTGTTGCCAGGGAGGCCCAAGGTTTGTTCCAGCCAAGGAACCAGTAGGATGAAAAGGATCGTCGTGACCCCAACGACCGGTCCATACAAACCCCAGCGTATGAAATCTTGCTTGATCAAACGATCAGGCAGCAGTACACCTTGAAAGGCGATGCTATAGGTCATAACGGTGATCATGATCATAACCGCAAAACTGATCAGCGCTGAAAGCATGAGCACCGCGTTTAGCGGGAGGGTCGCATAGTTGCCGGCGACAACAAGATATGGAAAAACCCCCAAGCCTGGTGCGGCAAAGGTCGAGATTAGATAATTTATCCGGCGGCGCAAGGTAAACGTTAGCGCACTCTTGCGCAGCGTTATGATTGTCCATAGAGCGGTCAGCGTTGATCCGCTAAAGAAAAGCACATAGACCCAGAAGAGAGGGCCGGCCCCGAATTGGGCAATTGGCTCGCGGGGTCCGCCGGAAACCACCAGGTTGGTTGATAAGGCCAGCACAAAGAAGATCAGGCTGCCTACATACCCCATCCCAACCAACCAGCGCCGTGTACTGAGCAACTCGATGCCCCGGCTCGCGGTCAACAAAGCATTGGCAAAATGCAGGTAAGCGGCAGGAACCAGCGCAATACCAAGCCATTGAAGCCGGAGGAGAAACTCTAAGGTTGCGGGCCGCGTGGCGCGACTCAACAACACATCACCACCGTAGACAATAACGACACACGATAGCAGTACACACAATGCGCGGGCAATATCATTCCGCCAATTTTGCAACGCGATATAGGCCAGCAGCGAAAAGGTAACAATCAGGACTACCGAGGCAAGAAGTTCATTGAATTGCTCAAGCAGAAGGATCATCATAAGTGAAGGAATGTTCATCTATGGCGTCAGCGGCCAGGCGAACCTCAGATCATTATCGAAATAATGCCAACGCCGCGTTCTTGCGGTCACACGATATGAAGTTGTTGATGTGGGATTTACGCTACATTTGCAGTGAAATCATAAATTCATTCCGATATGAGGCAGAGCGAAGATAATCGCTTTGTCGCTCATAGCTTCGCCCCAAACCGGAGCCAATTTATGATGCATTACGCAAGGTTCACTGATGATTTATGCTGTGGTATGGAGATAGGGCAGGCAGTGCAGCCATCCTTAACACTCCTACAGGGAGATGGGGCGGGGTTCATAGCCTCGCTGCATCTCCCCAAGCGATAAAACCACTCACTGCAAGACGAAGCCTTGTCTACGATAAGGTTCGGTGTAACGCAACCGTTTGGCAATAGAGATGAACGACATTTTGTCGCCGCGGGAAACCCAATAAGATCGCTGTCGTCATCGTATGTTACGATACAGTTATAGCTCAATATCCTAGATTACTGTTCGCAGATCAAGTGAACGTTCAGCTACACAAAGCGCCAAAACACTACCGGACGCCCTAAAAGGATTTGGCGTCGCACTCGACTCAACGAATTGTTGATCACGTTCATGTATGACATGTATTATACCACACCCCCTCGGATCATACGGTTCAGGCGCTA
>JAKSDJ010000957.1 GCA_022360155.1 Chloroflexales bacterium
GGGTTTGATGAAGAAGCTGCACCGGCGCTGCCCCAAACTCCCCCTCGTTGTGTTGAGTGCCGATCTAGAGATGGAAGGCATCCTCAACATATTTACTGCTGGGGTTCGCGGCTATCTGACCCGTGAAGTCGCGCTGCCCGGCCTAGTCGCCGTGTTGGAACTAGCTGGGCGCGGCGGCTTTGCCTGCTGCCCAACCACCGCTGCCGTCCTACAAACCGGGCGCAGTGTCGGCGCGCAAGCACTCTCCGACCGTGAAGCCGCCATTGTGGAACGCCTGGCCCAGGGCGCCGGCAACGCCGATATGGAACATTACGTGGGTCAGGTTATGGACAAAACGGGGAAGCAATCACGGGCGGGGCTGGCTGCCTGGTGGTCGCGGCGCAATCTCATCCCCAAGTAGGTCGTTGATATCTGCATCACCATTTCCCACGCGCGCCCATCGTGGTAACATCATGCGGCCTACATGCATCATGGTTACATCATCAACCGCCGATCAGGCGAGGTTGCCCTGAATGTGGTGCAATGCTGCGCCTATCTATGCTGTCTGTGTGCTATTGCCGGGCGTTAGCGCGGCCTAACTCCAACGGATCTAGTCACACACACAAAGAGCGCCGCTGATCGAAAACGATCAACAGCGCTCTTTATTTATTCTGGTCAATGTGGGGAGGCTTTAGCGCAGCTCTTTGGTCTCCCGGTTATACGCTCCAACCAAATCATTCGGGAACGTGCCGTCGACTGGCTTAATCCCCCTCAAATAGGCAGCACGGTCGAGCATATGCGCAGCAACCGGCGAGGTAAAGAGGAAGAAGGCGATCAACGCGATCATCCGCACAGAGACTAGAGGATCGGGAAAGAAGAATGCTACGCTCAGCAAAACGCCAATTATGCCGAGCGTCCCAGCTTTCCCAACCGCATGGACGCGGGTGTAGAGATCGGGCAAGCGAACCAGGCCGATTGAAGAGAGGAGCATAAAGAAAACTCCAATCAGGGCAAAGATTATGGTGAGCCATTCGCGCAATGTCATCAGCTTTGCTTCCCTTCAATATAACGGGCCAGGGCCACTGTACCCAGAAATCCTAGCACCGAAACCACGATAACACCATCGAGCAGCAGCGTCTCTCCGACAAGAACAACATACAGCGCAATCAAACCAACTATATGCAGCATCGCATTATCAAAAGCTGTCGCCCGATCGGGTATGCTTGGCCCCATCACGATACGATACGATCCCAATGCAGCCGAAATACCAAGCACAGCCATCAGCAGGCTTATCACCGTTTCAAAGATTGTCATACGATAAACTCCCTGATTCGGCGCTCGAAATCGTGCTTGATATCACGTCGGAGCGCATCCGGATCGCCAACGTTGAGGGCATGGACATAGAGTTTCTTGCGATCGCTAGCAACATCCAATGTAACTGTTCCCGGCGTAAGCGTGATGATGTTTGACAAGATCGTGATCCCAACATCACTCTTTACGTCAAGCGGAACCGCAACGAAGCCAGGTTTGATATCCATCCGCGGTGACAACACAACCCGCGCCACATCGATGTTCGCTTTGATAATACTCCAGAGGCCATAGATCAAGAACGAGAAGAGATGCCAGGTCCGGAGAACGTAATTACGGCTCTGCGGCGGAAGTTCCTGCCTGCGCCGCAACGGGTACACATCCTGGCCAAGGGTGCGCTGGACCAAAGCGACAATAGCAAAGCTAAACACAAACCCGACAACGAAATCGGCTATGGTAAACGACCGCTGGACCGCCATCCAGACGGCCGCAAGCACAAAGTTGAGCAACAACATACACGACCCCACATTCTACTTGAGGGCGGCTGTGAGTGCAGCGTCACAGCCAGAAGCGCCACACACATCTGCCACATAGCCAGCTACATCCATTGCCTGCGCTGCTGCCATCGCCCCATAGTCGACGGCAAACGACGCTCCCAGACCAATGACCACGCTCATAATCACCAAAATCAGGCCAGGCGCCAACAAGCCAGCCGAGGCGTGGGGTAACGCACTGATATCCCTAGACGACTTCTTCCAGAAAACCTCGTTCCAGATCTTGAGCATTGAGAAAAGCGTTAGCATGCTCACCACCGCGGCTACAGCGAGAATAGCGTATTGTTGCTGTTCAACCGCGACCTGCATCAAGGCTAATTTACCAAAAAAGCCACTCAATGGCGGCATACCAGCCAGCGAGAAACTCGCCACTATCCAGAGCGTCGCAAGGAGCGGCTCATGCTTGGCAAAGCCACCCAGGCGTTTCAATTCCCCAGTGCCCCCAAGAAACTCCGCTGCGCCGCCAATCAGAAAAAGCGCCGTTTTCACAATGATGTTGTGGACCATAAACAGCAACCCTGCAGCCAGACCGGCCACACTCGCCAGGCCCAATCCCATAAGCATATAGCCAACCTGGCTAATGATATGGAAGGAGAGAATACGGCGAACTTCGACCTGCGCGACTGCACCAATTACACCAATAACCATGGTCAGGGCAGCCAGGATCAGGAGCACATTACTCAATCGGTAGAGCTCGTTCTGGAAGATCAGACCAAAGACTCGATAGAGGGCATAGACGCCAACCTTCGTCAGAAGACCGCCAAAGAGCGCAGAGACTGCGACCGGCGGCGTGTGGTAGCTCGTAGGCAGCCAGAAAAAGACGGGGACAATCGCCGCTTTACTCCCATAGGCAAAGAGAAAAAGACATGCTACTGCTGTGACGATGCTCGGGCTCTCGATCGTAGTCAGGCGCTCACTAATATGCGCCATATTCAGGGTTCCAGCTACACCATAGATCAGCGCAGCGCCAACGAGGAAACAAGTACTCCCGAACAGGTTGAGCACCACATACTTCAAGCCGCCTTCGAGTTGCCCCCGCGTACCGCCGAGCACTAAGGCGCCAAACGAAGCCACGAGCAGCACTTCGAACCAGACATAGAGGTTGAATAAATCGCCGGTGATAAACGCGCCGCTGACGCCGACTAGCAATAGCAACAGCAGCGGGTAGTAGTAGAAGTTCTCATATTCCTTGTTGAGCGTGGCAAAGCTGTAGATCAGCGTTATTACCATCAACAATGCGGCAAGAAAGAGCATCACTGCGCCAAGTCCATCGGCAACGAATGAAATCCCGAACGGCGCCGCCCAGCTACCTGCCTGGGTAACCTGCCGCCCCGCAGTGCTGACCAGCCACATCAGCCAGATACCATATCCCAGGTTGAAGAGTGATGCTCCAATAACGATTGCGCGAGCAATAATGCGCTGCCGGCCAAACATCGTTGCCAGGGCCGCGCCAATCAAAGGGACGATAATCGGTAGAAATAGGTGATTAGCCATTGTTCTCGTTTCCTGGCTTAGATAAAAGACTTACAGTTTATCCGTCGATGTCATATCATCAAGGTCGTCGCTCTTTATCGTTTGATTGGCACGATATGCCAATGCCAGGATAAAAGCGGTGAACCCAAAACTAATCACGATCGCTGTCAGGATCAGCGCTTGCGGTAGCGGATCAGCCCACATCGCCGGCGTCGCGCCATCGGGGCCAATGAAAGCCGGCACACCCCGCCGCACACCATCACCCATCACGAAGATCAGCAAGTTCGCTCCGTGGCTCAACAGAATTAACCCCAGAATCAACTTGACAACACTGCGCCGCAGCATCAGGTAAGCTGCGCCAGCAAAGAGGAGACCAATCACAAGGGACAGTAACAGAATCATAGCTTATACCTCCGGCGACAATTCTTCGATCTTCTCAGTCCAACCTTCCAGCGGGTAGAGAATTGGCTCTTCGGACAACATAAGCGCGAGTTGCGTCGTAACACCAAGCACCGTAATATACACTCCAATGTCAAAGAGGAAGGGCGTCCCGATCTTGCCGATCCCAGGGATAGGCTCAGGTATCCAGAAGCTTGACATATAGGGCGCACCAGTGAACAATCCAAGCAGACCCCAGACCGCTGCGAAGCAGATTCCAAAAGCAGCCAGGCCCAAATAGTTGACCGGGATCGCTTTCTTGGCATACGATGGGCCGTAAGCGACAATCACGAGAATGATGGCCGTTGCAGCCAGCAACCCGCCGATAAATCCGCCGCCGGGAAGGTTGTGGCCTCGTAAAAGCATATAGAGCGAGAGCAGCAACAAGAGTGGCAGGAGAATCCGCGTTGCAACGCGGAGGATGAGTGAGTCATACATTATCGTTCTACTCCTCGTTTGTGTTACCAAGTACACCCGCAACATCAGAATACAGGTGACGGTGATGCTGTGCGCTCTGTATGAGAGCGCACAACGTCGAACTCAAAAGGATTGTCGCGAACAATCTGCTCGCTCGATCCCTCTAGGGATTCGACTCCAGGTTTCTGGATGTCAACTGTGGTTGAAGATCACCGACATCTGTCTGCTCTAAACTTTCAGAAGCTCGGTAATCGCCATTATGGGCGGCTGGCGTTGTTTGCTGTTCAGCGCCACGCCGTTCGCGCAGCCGCAGCATGCCATAGATCCCAAGAACCGCAATAAAGAGGACTGAAATCTCGCCCATTGTGTCGAAACCACGGAAGTCAACCAGAATGACATTGACTACATTCGACCCCTTGCCTTTGGGCAAGCTTTCCGCCATAAAATACGGCGCAATGCTTTCAAATTGCGTGCTGGTCGCTGCAACAAAGGCCAGGCCACCCATCAGCAACCCAACCAGGCCGGCAATGACTCCATCGCGGACTCGGGAAAGGCTCCCTGCGTGATAGGTGAAACGCGCGGGCAAGACTGCAAAGACTAAAAGGAGGAAGACCGTCGAGATCACCTCGATCAACAACTGGGTCAACGCCAAGTCGGGCGCACTGAAGAGGACAAAGAAGAGCGACACCATCGCGCCAACAATCCCGACAGAGATAATTGCACCAAGGCGCGAACGAGCGCGAATAGCGCCAAAGACACCAATTGGGATCAACAGCGTCGCCAGCACTTCGTAGATGCGCACACCTTCGAAGGAAGGCAGCGTCAGACCATTCAATCCAAAGAGCAAGAATGGCGTTCCAACCATCAACAAGAGGACAAGTAGCGAATTCGTGATATAGGTGCGCATCTTGCCGTCTTGCACAACTCGCGTGAACGACGCCGCCCCGTTTAGCATACCGCTCACAGAAGCATCATAGATTTTGTCGGCATTGAGCCAACCTGGCAGCACCGAAGGCGTCGTCTCGAAGCGCCGCTCGAAGCGCGTCAGCACCAGACCAATCAAAATCGCTGATGCGCTGAGAATTAGCGCCGTATTGATCCCTTCCCAGAGCAAAAGTTCAACTTTGATCTTCTCGCCGGCAACAGCGATAGCCGCCGGTGCGAGCAAGTCACTGACCATCGGCAGAAAACCGAGACAGAGCAGCAGCGAGAGAGATGCTGGAACCGCCGGGCCGAGCAACATACCGAAGGGCGCTTCATGAACATGTTTATGGGGATCAACTCGACGCTCGCCAAAGAAGACGCTTCTAATCAATCGCCATGAGTAGGCAATACCCAGAGCCGCGCTAATAACGATGAGTGTTAATACAGCATAGCGAGCAGCATCCGGCAAAGGACTCTCGATCACCGCTTTAAGCAGCACTTCCTTTGCCAAGAAGCCAAAGAGGATCGGCACACCCGCCATAGAAAGCGCGGCCAAGACAGCCAACGTCGTCACTATCGGCATATCCTTATGCAGCCCGCCAAGCTTGCGCAAATCGCGAGTGCCGGCTTCATGATCAACGATACCGGCGACAAGGAAGAGCGCACCTTTATAAAGTGCGTGCGCCAAGATACCGACCACGATGGCCTTCTGCGCATAATGGCCGCCGACGCCGGCCAGCATAGTCAACGCTCCCAGCCAACTGACCGTACTGTAGGCCAATACCGCCTTCATATCATACTTGCGCAGCGCCACAATGGAGCCGAACAAGAAGGTTATTGCGCCGATCGTTGTCAGCGTATACATCCAGAGCGCTGTTCCGCCCAGCGCCGGATAAAGTCGAGCGAACAGATAGATACCGGCCTTGACCATCGTCGCCGAGTGAAGGTAGGCGCTTGCTGGCGTAGGGGCTTGCATCGCGTTGGGGAGCCAGAAATGGAACGGAAACTGGGCCGACTTGGTAAAACAACCCAAAAAGACGAGAAGTAATCCAGGGGCATAGAGCGTACTGGCGCGAAGCTCCTCGCCCGCTGCAATCATATCAGCAAAATTGTACGAGTTCGCTGCTACGCCTAGCAGCAATAACCCAACCAACAATGCCAAGCCGCCGCCGACCGTAATAAGCAAGCCCTGCTGTGCGCCGCGCCGAACTTCGGGGGATTCGTGCTTGTAGCCGACCAGCAGGTAGGAGCTAATCGAGGTCAACTCCCAAAAGACGAACATGGTAAGCACGTTACCAGCGAGCACAAGGCCCAGCATGGAGCCCATGAAGATGAGCAGCGCCAAGTAAAATCGTCCCAGCCCCGCATCACCAGCCAGATAATATCCCGAGTAGAGCACGACAAGCGTGCCGATACCGGTCACCAGTAGGGCATAGAGTAAGCTCAATCCATCCAAATGGAAGATAAGCTCGATGCCCATTTGCGGCACCCAAGGATATACCTCAGTACGAGTCGCCCCTGAGACGATCAACGAGATCTGCGTACAGAAGACCACAAAGAGGCTTAGTGGGACCAACGACATTAACCAGCCGCTCAGATGGCGTGGGTTGAGGCGCGCCAGAAGACCCGCCGGGGCACCGATAAATGGCAACAAGATAACTGACGAAAGCATCTTCACCCCTTTATTCTTACACGAGGACGTCGGTTGCTAATGATAATCTTAAGTTCACGCCTCGCTACGACCCATCCGCAGTGTCAGCGAGCTGTAGACTCCCAACCCTGTACACCCAGGTCAGGATTGGACAAGACTCTCAACTTGTGTGTAATAGTGACGAGCGCATATAGTATATACTACACTTCACGCAATATGCAACCCCCTTTTTTGAGATCATGATAGTACCATTTGGTTGGTGGCAAGCCCTATGATCGACTATGATTTATAGTAATTCGCCTATGATTCGTGATAGGATATGGTCATTAAGGTGTCAACAAAGGTAGCAAGTAGACACCGCCCTATATAACGCAACTGCTAAATCTTCAAAGATGTATGCAGATCGCTAAAATTGATGCCGCCGACGAAGTGCATCTACTGACAAACACTTGACACTATCTTGACAATACACTTTTGGAGAGGTTATGTAATCAGAGAAATACAGTTCATCGTTAAGATCCTTTACAGCATAAACGATGCAACTGGTTCTATGCTATCTTTATCTTGACTTGAGACAGATTGCCGCCTTTAAGCAATGTCCAATCACTACCTAAAGGCGGCAATCTATTATCTTTTCAAGCATTTTGGGGCTGTTATATGTATCGAAACCTTCTCGAAAACTATATCGATGCATTATTATCTACAACATCGCCCAATAAAAATTGCATCAAACATAGTACTGTATCCTATGATTCTTCGTTCATCCCTTACCGTTTTTCCCTGAGCGCGTGTCCAATATTTGAGTATACGAGCAAGGCGATGAAAGCTCTTGATTGCCCTACCGAACCGCGCAAAGGCAAGCTGAGCGCCCCAGCTTTAACTTTTCAAAGCAGGTTATACTTTTGGCATACTAGAAAACTTACGTCATATATACGATGGCAAACCTGTCATTGCATCGTCATATTCTCTCTCAATTGAGGTGATTTATCCCAAAGAATGACTGCATACATTTGTCAACAGGCGGTAGGGTTGTCTAACCAATGCGGGTATGACAGCTCAAACACTATAAAAGCAACCATCAAACGTTGCGGTATAACGCTATCTTACCGACAGGCGACAAGATTGTGTTCAAACATCGTCGCCGCTAAAGACCCGACGAGAGGATCTGACATGGAAGATAATGATGATAATAATAGAAGACGATACGAAACTGAGAGCAGATCTCCGCCCTTTAGTCTTTACTCTGGGCATATTCAGCCGGTGGCGCAGCAGCATATTGCTTAGTACGGAATGCGCGCACACTTAATACAAACAACGTGACAACAGTCAACGGCAAAACAAACATGCCCATTACGCCGCTAAACACAGGCAGCGCGGCATGCTGCGTCGTTGCTAAAACGATAAAGATCGTATACGCAATGTAGTAAGTCACAAACAAAACGCCTTCCCAGCGATCAACCGAGTAATTTGTGAAGAAGATCGGCAGGCAGGCTACAGCTACAGCGATCATGATCGGCAGATCAAAATTCAACGCAGCCGATGGAACATTGATACCATTAGGGGCGACCAAGCCTGTTATCCCCAAAATTGCCAGAATATTGAAGATGTTACTGCCAACAGCATTACCAACAGCCATATCACGCTGGCCGCGCAGAGCGGCCACAACTGAGGCGGCGACTTCGGGCAACGACGTTCCAACCGCAATAATGGTCAAACCAATGATCAACTCACTGAGGCCCAGAAACCGTGCAATGACAACCGCGCCGTCTACCATCCAGTTCGAACCCAAGGCCAGAAAAGCCAGGCCGGCAATGATCATCCCAATATCCTTGATTATTGCCGCCACACCCCTTTGGGAGGCTCGCCCTGTCGCCTGCTTTGAATATTCCTCTTGAACCTCTGCCGTCTCTCTACGGCTTTGCCAGATAGCGAAGCTGATATAGGTGATAATACCAACCGTGAGCAACAGGCCATCCAGTCGACCGATCCGGCCATCAAGTCCCAATAGTAACATCAGAAATGAAATGCCAATCATAATGGGAACATCGAGTCGGATAAGCTGCTGAGAAACAACCAATGGCGTAATTATGGCTGCGAGGCCCAGAATGATGAGAACATTGAAGATATTACTGCCGATGACATTCCCCAAGGCGATGTCAGCTTGCCCCGAGAAGGCCGACTGTAAGCTCACCGCCAGTTCCGGCGAACTGGTCGCAAAAGAGACAACCGTCAAGCCTACAACGAGCGGCGAGATGCCAAAAGCAACAGCCAGATGAGACGCCCCACGTACAAGGACTTCGGCTCCGACTATGAGCAAACCTATTCCAAGCACGAAGAGCACAAGCGTCAATACATCCATTAATTCTTTCTCCTTGGCATGCCATCACAATTGATATGATTACAAAAAAAGCGAGACCACCACGCCAGCAACGTGCGTGGTGGTCTCGCCATTAGTGCTTTGAAACACGTACGATCAACCGGGGATAATCCCCGTCATGACGGCTGATCGACCCGCTATGCGGGTGGCTACTCCCCAACCGGCCCCGAGTATAGCAGATTGCACATACTCTGTCAAGGTTTTTTCAACTCGTTAAAGCATCTTAAACGGCGCTATGGATCAATATTGATAATTCCAGACCAAGATTGCGAACGCTGCGGCTGGTTCTTGATCCGTTGACTGCACGTCAAGCTAGCGACTATATCTATACCCTACGGACTCTATAAGGAGGCGGGCAAAGCGTCTGGACGAATTGTTGTTTTGAGCGTTGAAGCGCGCCGTACCCCTAATCCCCTCTCCCATTATGGGAAAGGGGATTAGAGCCCGCACCAGGAAGCGGTAAACCGTGTCCTGAACACGGATGCTGTCCGTTCCCTATACCCTACAAACGTGGTAAGGAAGAGATACAAGCAATACGTGACAGCATCTAGCCAAACTAGTCGCCGTGCGCCGCGGCGGCGCCCGCGCCACGCGGAATGCGCACCATCTCGACCAGCTCTTGGATGTGCTGCGGCGGCGCGGCTGTTAACCGCGACACACCCCAGGCGAGCACGAAGTTGAGGAGCGCACCAACCGCGCCAATTCCCTGAGCGCTGATGCCAAAGAAGTCGGACACGATCGGCGCATCGGTCCCCAGCAACTGCACCGAGCGCATCAACATGATCATCACCATTGTAAAGCCCAAACCCACTGACATACCGACAATAGCTCCGATATTATTGGTGCGCTTGTCGAAGATGCCAAGGATAATAATCGGGAAGAAACTGGCCGCCGCCAATCCAAAGGCAAAGGCTACCACCTCGGCTACAAAGCCTGGCGGATTAATCCCGAAATAACCGGCAAAGATAACGGCAATGCCAATCATAATCCGCCCGACCAGGAGACGCTGCTGCTCACTCGCATTCGGGTTGACCAAGCGATAGTAGATATCATGCGAGACTGAACTCGAAACCACAAGCAGCAGACCGGACGCCGTCGAGAGCGCCGCAGCCAAACCGCCAGCTGCAACTAGGCCAATCACGAATGGCGCCAAGTCTGCAACTTCTGGCGTGGCCAGCACGATGATATCATTATCAATCCTAATTTCGTTCTTATCAGCTGACGGTGAAAGCGTCACTGTGCCATTGCCATTCTTGTCATCGAACTCGAGCAGCCCGGTTGCCTCCCAACTCTGCACCCAACTCAACTGTCGCACCTCTTCGAGCGACTTGCCGTTCAGGGTGTTGATCAGATTGTAGCGAGCAAATACAGCTAGGGCCGGTGCAGAGGTATAGAGCAGCGCAATAAAGAGCAGCGCCCAACCCGCCGAATAACGCGCTGCCCGGACGCTTGGCACGGTATAGAAGCGGACAATCACGTGCGGCAAACCGGCAGTGCCGATCATTAAGGCAAAGGTAATCGCAAAGATGTCAATCATCTGGCGATTGTTCGAAAAGGGCTGGGTATATTCGCTGAATCCCAGATCGACCTGGATCTGATTCAAACGCGGCACAATGTCGCTAAATACAAAGGCTAACTGTGGAATCGGGTTGCCGGTCAACTGCATTGCAATTGCAATCGCTGGAATAAGGAAGGCAACAATCAGCACACTGTATTGAGCGACTTGGGTCCAGGTAATGCCTTTCATACCGCCCAAAATGGCGAAGAAAGCCACGATCACCATACCAACGACCACGCCCCAATTGATGTCTAACCCTAAGAAGCGGCTAAAAACTACGCCAACCCCACGCATTTGCCCGGCGACATAAGTCAGCGAGACGAAGATAGCCGCAATCGCAGCGACCGTACGCGCCACCTGCGAATAATAGCGATCACCGACAAAATCCGGCACCGTATACTTGCCAAACTTACGCAGGTATGGAGCGAGGAGTAACGCCAGCAATACATAACCGCCAGTCCATCCCATTAGATAGACAGTTCCGTTATAGCCCATCACCGATATTAGGCCAGCCATTGAGATGAAAGAAGCTGCCGACATCCAGTCGGCGGCCGTCGCGGCGCCATTGGCGATGGCGGGAACACCCTGACCGGCAACGTAGAAGCCTTTGGTATCACGAACTCGGTTCATGTAACCGATGTAAAGGTATGCACCAAAGGAGAGAACGACCAGAATGGTTGTCCAAATCCCTACCTGACTCATCACTCACCTCACGCTATTCATGAAGGTCATACTTGCGGTCGAGGCCATCCATCAGCCAGCAGTAGACGAAGATCAATATCACGAACGTCACAATCGAACCCTGATGTGCGAACCAGAAGCTCAGCGGCACCTGCCCCAGGTTCACATTCGACAGCGGCACTGCTAGCAGCACGCCGGCAACCAACGACACCGCAGCCCAGATAGCCAGCAAGATCAAAATGAGTCGCAAATTATCGCGCCAGTAGGCGCGCGCCGCCTCTTCGCCTCCTTCTACAACCGTGATTTTCCGTTGAGCAGTTGCCATAATGCAACCTCCTCCCTGACTAATCAGCCTCTACCACATCATGCATGATGGTTTTTGTTAGACCAGATTGGTCAGCGCCTTATCAAGCAGTTAGGTTTCCCAAACGTAGAGTGGAGGCGCTGCAAGGAAAAAGTTCAAGGTAACTTGAAATAGCGGTCTGGCCCATAACAAGCCACGAGGTCGCCGCAATACGCAGTCTATCTCTTGTCAAGACACTGCCAACCGCATACTGCAATCCAGGTATGTGACTGAACCAAGCTGCAATAAACTCAGATCATTGCACGGCGGATACAAGCCAGCGCTTATTTCTTTTGTACGGGTAACCCGTAGCCTTTTGCAGGCATCTATATAATGGATCTGTCCGAAATGAGCTGTGGAGAATTGATGCTATTATAACCAACCCATTTCAAATGGGCGTAAGTTTTCTGTAAACTTTCTGTAAAGTTGTCAGGCGCCGCTGCGCCGGTTGGGGATGTTGCGCGTCTTTTGATAGCGTTACCAGCCTAAGCGGCATGGATCTACCGCCCGCCCAGATAGCGTTGCATTGTACTCAGGGGCTGGTCGCTTCTCCGGATCGAAGGGTGCGTTGATCACGGGACAAAGCTGCCGACGGTGACGGAGCAAGTGGCAGTGTAAAATGGAATGCAGCGCCCTTTCCCAAACCCTCGCTCTCGGCCCAAATCGTCCCGCCATGTGCATAAATCAGATGGCGCGCAATCGTCAAGCCAATACCGCTCCCGCCGCTTGTTCGCGACCGTGATTTATCGACGCGATAGAAACGTTCGAAAATATTCGGCAGTTGATCCGGCGTTATACCAATGCCTGTATCTTCGACCGATACCCGCAGGTTGGCGCTCTCAACAATAATCCGCACTGTCACCGAACCACCGCCTTGCGTATAGCGCAGCGCGTTGGCCAGCAAGTTGATCAGCACTTGGCCGATTCGGTCTGCATCAGCCAGAACTAAAGGCAAGATCGGCGGCAACGCCAATTCAAGGTTTATATCATCAGCAGCACACTGCGGTTGAAACTGGACAATCAGGTCTTCCAGCAGCGGGCGCAATCTAACCGGGCGGACCATAATCGGGATCTGTCCGGCCTCAGCGCGCGAGAGGAGCTCCAAATCTTCGATCAAACGCTGCAGTCGGTTGGTTTCGCGGAGTATCAACATGTATGTCTGACGATCGGCGCGCACGATCCCGTCGAGCATGCCCTCCATGTAACCTTCAATTGTCGCCAGAGGAGTGCGCAGCTCATGCGTGACATCAGACAAGAGGGCGAGGCGGCGCTGCTCCGTCTGTTCCAATTCCTCAGCTAACTGATTGACGTGTTCGCTCAAATCGGCCAATTCGTCATCAGAATTGACTACAGCACGCTCGCGATAAAAGCCTTGCGCCAAGCGTTGACTCACCGTCGAAATCGCGTGCAGAGGTTCGACGATGTGGCGTGAAACAAAGAGACTGACGGCAACCGTCGCAATCAGGGCGGCAACGATCGACACCAACACGGCCTGCCGAAATATTTCCTGAAAGTGGAAGAATGCGGGGCTGTCAATACTCAGGCCGAGAATGAAACGTCCAGTCTCGGCGGCAACGGCGCTCAGGGTAATCGGCACATCATCGGCCCGCCCCAGGCTAGCGAGAAAGCTCGCGGTTCCGATCAGCACCACATTTGCGATAATAACGATCGCTAGGTGGGAGATAAACAGCTTCCAACGCAACTGGCGATACCATTTCATCGTTGCCCGCCTACGAACTTATACCCGACTCCCCGAACCGTCTGGACCAGATCGGCGTTGGCGGGGTCATCTTCCAGCTTACGCCGCATCGTACCGACGTGAACATCCACCACACGATCAATCCCCGCAAAATCACGCCCCCAAACCCGTTCGAGCAACTCTTCACGGGTAAAAACACGTCCGGGATAACGCGCTAGGGTATACAGCAGATCGAATTCGCGGGGGGTCAATTCGACCAAACTGCCGTTCAGCAAAACCTCGCGCCGTTCAGGGTCGATGACGAGCCGGTCGAATTGGAGAACCGGACGCTCTGAGCGACGCTCAGGACTCTGGCGATTGCGCCGCAACACAGCCTTGACTCGTGCGACCAACTCGCGGGGGCTAAACGGCTTGGTGATATAGTCGTCTGCGCCGACCGACAGGCCAATCAGCTTATCCACTTCCTCAGAACGCGCCGTAAGCATCAGCACATAAACTGCTGTTTCCTGATGCAAACGCCGACAGACCTCAACGCCATCGAGGCCGGGCAACATAACATCAAGAATGACCAGATCGGGGCGGAAGCTGCGCGCAAGCGAGAGCGCTGCGGGGCCGTCATAGGCGCGATGCACCGCAAAACCCTCGGCGAGAAGATAACTCGCGACAAGATCAACGATCGGCTCCTCGTCGTCTACAACTAGGATCGTTGCTGCTTCCACTGCAGCACCTCACGCGACTATGCGAAATAGACCTGCTCAACTCAGCAAGCAGGTTTTCGGTTGAACGTTGCGGTGGAGATAAAGATTACGATGCCATAGGCGCGCCGCTTTTGCAGCCATGCGCAACCCGTCACCCTTATACCCCAAGCCCAGCCATCTGGCACAATCTCGCCCACTGTTCTGCATTCACAGGCACAACCGAGAGGCGCCCCTGACGCACCAACGCAAAATCGGCGAAGAACGGGTCGGCTTTTACTGTGGCAAGCGCTACCGGCTGCGGCAAACGCCGAATCGGTCGCACGTCGACAACCATCAAATTGGGTTTCGAAGCTTGCGGATCGGGGTACGGTTCGCTGGTAATCTCAGCAATACCGATCGCCTGACGCTCGTCGCCCGTGTGATAGATAAACGCCTGATCGCCGAGCTGCATAGCGCGCAGATGCTTCAGCGCCGCATTATTGCTGACACCATCCCAAACCGTTGCCCCCTCGCGCTCCAGATCAGCAAAGCTATAACAATCCGGCTCAGTTTTTAACAACCAATAGCCTGCCATAACGATCCAATAAATATAACTCTTGGAAAACTCTTCTGTACCAGGAATTGTAGCGCTCCCAATCAAGACTGTCAATGCGCTGCTCGTCGCCGCCTATAGTTAAAAGAAGAGCGCTCGACGCGATCGCACGATACGCCAAACAAGATATGGCAGACAGTCATGGCATCCCCCGCGATTTCCAGAGGTTCGCGGAGTCGACCTACTACTTCACAATACTAAGATTGATAGGACTTACGCGGTGGTGGGTATTGGGGAAGCGAAGCTTCTCCGAAAACTCCTTCTTGCCATAGCAGCGGCAGCGCCGCCGCTGCTACAGAAGCTTGGAGGGCTTGCAGCCCTCCAAGCTCCTCTACCGACTGGTGACCGCGTAAGTCCGGTAAGATTGAGGGATGAAAAACCGGTAGAAATCACGTGACTTTTATATTTTCGGCTGTTTTTGGGTAGTCAGTATGCTATAATAGCATGGTTGTTTTCTGTTTTCTTAACTAGACTCAGGTTTTAGGTTGAACGTGTGAGATAATTCTGATTTTCAACTTGTCATTTTGGTATTCATGGAAGACTTCGAGCGACTTGACTATTACCAACTACTCGGTGTAGAGCGCACCGCTTCTCTCGACGAAATAAAGCGCGCCTATCGTCAGCAAATAGGGCGTTATCACCCTGATCGTTATGCCAACGCTTCGCTGCAAGAACAAGATTATGCGAGCCAGCGGGCGCAACGGATCAATGAAGCCTACCGGGTGTTGTCGAATAGTAACACCCGGAGCGCTTACAATCGCAACCAGCCCATCTCTGACCTTCCACGCCGCACAACGAGTTCGACCCGAACGCCCGTCGTTACTCCGCCGCCATCGACGCGCGACCACCAAGCGGAGCTCTATGCGCAAGCGCACAGCCATTTTGCGGCTGGTCGTTATATGCAGGCCATTGCGACCCTACGACAACTCCAACAGATCAATCCTTTTTACCGTGACAGCGCTACACTCCTCAATCATGCCGAGTCTGCACTCCGGCAACGCTCGGCGGCAATATCACCCCGACAGCCCAGTTTGACCCAGCGGATATTGTTTATTGGCGGACTAGGCAGTATGGTTCTCGCAGGGTTAGTCGTTGGCGGACTCTGGTTATTACAAGAACAGTCAACCATTGCTAACTCAACCCCACCAATAACTACATTAGAATCAATTGCCTTAAACGATACGCGCACCGGCGCCCTGGAACCAACTGCATTTGCACCAACCCCGGCGCCAGCCAGCCCGACCTCAGCGCCAGCCAGCCCGACCTCAGCGCCAGCCAGCCCGACCTCAGCGCCAGCCAGCCCGACCTTACCTATTATCGCCGAACAGGGTTCGCTATTGATATCTGAGGATTTCAGCGCCAGTCAGGGGGGTTGGGCTTCAATCCAAGCCAACACATGGAGCATGGGCGCGGTCAACGGGACGTACCGCATTAATATCCGAGCCGGTACAGGCAACATTTGGAGCTTTAACACGGCGCCAGGGGGGCCAGATTACAGCATTGGCGCTGATGTACAAGTTGGAGGCGGATCGGCGGGTCTGCTTCTCCATTATATCGACCGCGCGAACTATTTGGCGTTCTTGGTCGACCCAGTAGCGCAAACCTACAGCCTAGAGCGCTACAGCGGCGGACGCGCGTCAGTTGTCATCACTGAGCGCAGCGCCGCTATCGAAACAGGATTGGAAGCGCGCAACCGCCTAGTCGCCCACCTGGTAGCTGATCGCATCCAACTCTTCGTCAATGGCAAGCTCACCGATGATCTTTTGCTTGATGATATTACGCGCTCGCAGCAATATGGCATGATTGCTTCTGCCCACAAAAAGGACACCCTCGCCCTCTTCGACAATCTTGAAGTGCGCGCGCTCCAGTAAAGACCCTGTTCTTCAAGATTGGCCAAGCACCGGATCGCGCGACCGCCCCACCCACAGGCCCAACACGCCATCGGCAGCACGACGGATCGAGCCATCGTTCATATCGATCACATACACCCCATCAGCGCTGCTATAGGTCAACTGCTGGCCATTGGGCGACCAGAGGCTAAAAGACATGGCATAAGCATCAAAGAATTTGACCATGCCAGCAAAGGCTTCACTTGGCTCAAAACTAACCAGATCGCGGATATCGCCATTGTTAAGATCAACAACATGCCAGGTGTAACGCACTTTATTCGTTAATGATGCAACGCTCATCGTCAGATAGGCTAGACGCTGGCCATCGGGCGACCAGAAGAAGGCCGCAACACGTTCATCTGCCCGCGAGACGGTTATTGTACCCTGTTCGCCATTGCCGTCAACGATCCGCAACGGTCCAAAATCGCCGATGCCTAGTGCATTAGGCTGCGCCAGATTTAGTGTCGTATAGGCAAGAAGATCTTGATTGGGGGCGCGGGAGAAAAACATCACCGCTCGTTCTGCGCGCGCTAGTTCGATAGGAGCGCTGCCGTCAACAGCCACGCGGGTTAAAATGCTCTTGATAGCGGTAGACGCCGCGGGGCGCTCCAAGATTGGCTGCGCTACATAAAAAAGATGCGTACCATCAGTACTCCACGCCGGCGCTTGAAACAGGCCAGAGTCGGACAAAATCGACAGCGGTTGCGTGTGACCGAGGTAGTACAGCGCCATCTGCCCGCCTTCAGACAATGTTGCTCCGCCTTCGTGCAAGAGTAGCGTATCACCAACGGGATTCCAGGCGAAATAGAACAAATTGCTAGAGGTGCCGATTAGAGTAGCATCGTGTGAGCCATCAGCAGGTACAATATGCATACCTAAGCCGCCAGTGCGGAGGTTGCTTAAAAAGGAGATATTCCGCCCATCTGGCGACCAACTCAGGTAGAGAGGAGGATTTTCGGCGCTGCGATAAAGCTCGGTAAGTTTGCCAGATACGAGGTTCAAACGGTTCAAAGCAACGCCCGAATCATCGCGCGAAATGTAGGCGACATGTCGACCATCTGGCGCGGTCGCCGGGTAGCGAAGCAGGTCATTGCTCGCATCATCGACTAGAATGCGTTCCATGCCATCCATACCGACCAAGCGCAGCCGCGACGATTCGTCGAGAACCAAGAGTTGTTGTGAGACACCTTGGCCATAGAACATCATCAACGTCCCCAGCGTGCCAACCATAACGGTTATCATGAATGACAACACCCCGATTAGCATCCAAAGCGCGCGCCGGGTACTCATAGCAAACTCCCTTCCGCAACACTATAACAATCACAAGCCGCCAAGCGCTACTGAGTAGTATAGCGACTGAGAGGCCTGACCCTATGCAGACGGCAGCGACCCACACACCACCTGCAAAAACAAAAAACCGTGCCAGGGTCCGACAATACCTGGACGGAACACACATGCTAGAACCGGAACAGGGTTTAATTTTGGTTTATAGTCTAGTATATCACGAGGTTTCATTTTTGATGGCACACTCGTTATCAAAATAGCGCGCTGTATGCTCCAAGCTGCACCAAAATGAATTCATAACCCTTGAATGACACAGGCGCCTTTGCAGGTGCATGCTTATGCCGATGATATACCCCAAGGGAATTTTTGAGAGATATGTATCAGACGTCATTTACGATGAAAAAGTTGCAGCCTGTGGCAATCAAACGTACACACTGAAGTGAGGCCAATATGGTACAATGCCCCCACTATGAACAATACCAAAATGCTTCGTCAGAAAGCATGCTGTTGCGTGTTACTGTTCGTGTTGGCAGCTTGCGATAGCATGCTGACCTTACCCAAAGCTACGACGCCTATCGCTGAACCGCAATCGATCCTCGCCGAGCCTCAATCTGACGCAACCCCGACACCTTTTCTTGCATCGGATCTGCTAGCTCGCGCAATCGAGCGCTATGCCATTGGCGATTTTGATGCCGCCGCCGCTGATTTCAGCTCATTGCTGGCAAGTCATCCAGACGCACCAGAGGCACGCCAGGCTCGCTATTATCTCGCTGCAAGCTACGCCCAACGTGGCCGCTGGACCTCGACTGTTGAGACGCTACAAAGTCTCGTTGCTGAGTCGGTCGAAGATGAACTGACCGCCCCGGCGCTCTTTTTGATGGCGCTGGGCTATGAGGCCGCCGGCGACTGGCCAAACGCTGTTGCAACCTACGAGCGTTACCGGGCGCTTGGCGCGATATTAGAGCCCTACGCTGCAATTCGTCAGGCCGCCCAGCAGCGGGCGCTTGGGCAACTCGCCGAGGCGGCAATGAACTATGAACACGGCGCACACGCCGACATAGCCCGTGGCGAACGCGCCGGCAGCTACGAGAAGGCCATTGCCCTTTACCAACAATTGGGGCAAAATGATCGGGCGCTCCAACTCTACACTGAATTACTCGACTTCGCCGAGCAACCCAATTATCGCGCCCGCATTCTTGCCGAAGCAATCGCCCTGGCCCAGCAACTTGGCCGGGAAGATCAAGCGCGGATCTGGTTGATTGAACTTGTGAGCGCCGCACCAGCCACCGCCCAAGCCGGCAACGCCGTCGACCAACTCCTCGCCGCCGGTGATCCCGCCCTGGCGCCGGCCCAAGCGGCTCAGGTCTACTTCAATCTGGAACGTTATACTGAGGCTTTAGCTCAATTCGACGCCGCAATCGCCCAGGCTAATCCAGGCAGCGACGATGCGCTCGAACTTCAGCGCCTGCGCGGCCTGACTTTGCGCGCCTTGGGCGACTTCGCTAGCGCGCTGGAAGCCCTAGCCGCGGTTAGCGCCGCTAGTCCAAATAGCCAACCTGGTCGCCAAGCGCAACTCGATTGGGTGCAAACAATTGGGCAGAGTGGCGACACCCTCCAGGCCATCAATGGCTATCGCCAGTACGCCGCAACCTATGGCGACGATCCGCGTGCGCCCGAAGCGCTTGACCGCGTGGCGCAACTACTCGACCGCCTAGGTGATAGCGAAAACGCCATGCTTGCCCGCTTGGAACTTGGCCAGCGCTATCCGCAGAGTGATCAGGCCAGCAACGGCCTTAACAACGCCGGGTTCTATTTCTTTCATGCTGGACGACTGGGTGAGGCCAAACAGGCATGGCGCATCCTTGCCGAACATCAAACTGGTTACGAGCGCGCACGCGGCGCATTCTGGGCTGCTCGCGTCGCCCAGCAGCAACAAGATCAGGAACAATCAAGCCAACTCTTCGAGAACGCCTATACTGCCGCCCCAGACTCTTACTATGGTGCGCGCGCTGCCGAAGAGCTGGGGATGAGCGCAGCACCGACTCTTACCCTGGGCGACCCAATTAGCGCAGACAACTGGCGCGTACTCAATGATTGGATTGGGAGTTGGGCGAACGCTGCCGCTAATGCCGAACAGGAACCCGCACCAGAGGTTGCCGCGAGTGGATTCGTCCAGCGCGCGACTGCCCTGGAGCAGGTAGGGCTACAAGCCGAAGCCATCGCCGAGTGGAATAATGCGCGCACCCATTGGTCCGGCAACCCAACCCAGTTGGCTCAATTGGCACGGCTGGCGCACGAGCAGGATGTCCCCTACATCGCACTCAAAGCAGCCGAACAAATAGCAGGACTAGCCCCCGAAACCGCATTGCCGCTCCCCGAGACGCTACGCCGACTTATCCTGCCTGCACCTTATACCAACCTGGTGGTCGCTCAATCGCGCGACCATGGCGTTGATCCCCGATTATTGTATGCGCTGATGCGTCAGGAAAGTCTATTCAACCCCGGTGCGACATCGTGGGTAGGGGCGCGTGGACTAGCCCAGGTTATGCCCTCGACGGGCGAAGGCATCGCGCAAAACCTCGGCGTAACCGATTTCACGATCAACGACCTCTACCGCCCGGTCGTCAGCGTACGTTTTGGCGCCTTTTATCTCGGCCGGCGCATCGCGGACATGGAAGGGAGTGTTCACGGCGCCCTTGCAGCATACAACGGCGGACTGGGGAATTCTATTCGCTGGGCTGGCGGCAGTTCAGTCGCCGATCCTGATCTTTTTACTGAAGGGATTGACTATTTCGAGACCAGAGGTTATGTCAAGCTTGTCTATGGTTACTACGGCGCATATCAACGGTTGTATGCATTACCCTGAGGAGCGGCAACATCTATGATTCTGCAGCGAAATTTGATCATGGGCAGTATTGGTCTGGTCATGGGCATCGTCGTAACGAACTACCTGCTCCGCCCAGCTTGTATTCATATGGCCAAGGTCACAGCGGTTAGTGCAGGCAAGCCCGGCTACGCGAGCGTCGCGTGGTCTTATGGACGTGGAATGCCGCCCATCAGCGTAATCATCGATTTGACAACAGGCAGCGGTGCTAGCGGCAGCTTCACCGCTGACGGGGAACTATTTAATGCAGAGATCCCACTCTCTGAGAAGTTTAGCGGCGCCTATATCCTAACACTCACCCAGACGCATCGCATTCTCGGCATAGCCCGCACGACGGTGCAGACATTTGGCGGGACGATATAAATCCACCACCAATAGATACGCCTGAGCTTGTTTTCTATCTCTCGCCAAGTAACGAACGAAACGCCAGTCACGGCTTGGAAAAATGCTCAGTTCTCACCGTTGGCAGCGGCGATCTTTTTACGAACCTCGCAGGCAAGACGATCAAGTTCACGGTTAATGATATACTGCCACTCTTCAGATTCGTTATCCTCGAGCGCACCGCCGCCATACTTGAGCTCCATCGCCAAATTCCATCCCCGTCTTAAGGCAAAACGTTCGAGTTCTTCCTGGCGACTCGGCGGCCAGCGCCGCTTGATAAAACGCTTGAACGCCTGTTCCATGCGCTGCGAGCCGTCGGGGTTGAGCGACGGGAGGGGGAACCACGGTTCGGCGTCCTTGGGGTCCGGCTGCGAAGCGCTAGTAAAATAGATGGTCTGATGCGGGATTGAGTAGCGATACTCGCCATCACCATGGTATTGGGCTGGATTATTGGCAATTGCGCCGGTCAGCATACGGTCGGTTACTGTCATTGCTGTCACCTGTGGCAACTATAAGCAAGGATATCCATTTGCAAAGCAGTCCAAAGGCTTCTGGAACAAATAATCCTCATATACCTCGCTTTTCTCTCGATAAGAATAAGAAATGGATAAGCAAATGAAACGCTTCGGCCTACCAATTTTTGTTCAGAACCTGCCTTGCATACGAATGTATTGTGTGTTATTATACACTATGATAATGTATTTCTAAGGCGATGAGCGCCGCGATGGGCGAAAGCTGCCCGCTCCGTATGGAGTGGGCGTTTTGCGTTTTAGCGGTACAAGGAGAATAACTATGTTCCATTCTCCCCCGGTACGCGAAGAAACAGTCCATTGCCCTGTCTGCGGGCATTCCCTACAGCATGAGGGCGATCTCGAACGCTGCGATGAGCACGGCTTGTTCTTCCATTATGGCCCACGCTTGCTGGTCCATATCTCTACTCAATCTGACGAACGACAGAAAACGCTCCTGCCCTGGCAGACTGTACGAGAGTCGGCAGCTTCCAAAAACTAAAAATCCAATATTGGAGCTGAGTATTACTCTGGCATAGCGCTGTTGCTAATCTTATCAATGAGCTGGTTCGATCAAACGTATGGGGCGTCGCCTTCAGTCAGCGGATGAACACTCACTGAAGGCGACACTTCATCGTTTTCGCAAGACCATAGAACTGACTACGACTAGATCAACCGCGAGTTGCGGGGATGTGCGGAAGAATCCACCGCACATCCCCTGTTTATAGTGACAGATCAAAGTTGAGTGGGCGTCACCAACCGCCACCGCCACCGCCGCCACCCCAACTGCCGCCGCCACCGCCACCGCCACCCCAACTGCCGCCGCCGCCGCCAAGGCTGCCCCAACCACCGCCGCCACCGCCGCTCCAACTGCCGCTACCGCCCCAGCCGCCACGCCGTCCAGAGCGCATCGCGGAATCAAGAGCCGCACCGATCAACATCCCAGCAATCATCTCGCCGCTGCCGTGATCGTGGGGCGGACGATAGTTCCGCCGTAGCTCGTCGGCAGCATCGCGGGCCTCACGCTGTAGGTTGCGGGCGAGCTGAATGGCGTTTTCGAGGTCACGTTCGCCGGTAATGGGCAGCTTGATCTGATCAAAGCTGCGGCGCGCGGCGCGAATACGCTGGACAGGACCAGAACGAGACGGCACATGCCCGCGGTACGTCGCCAGAAGCCGTTCGGCATCGCCAATGGCATCGCGAGCTCGTGCCAATTCCTGGTTCACTTCGCCGCGTAGTTTCTCAAGTCGCTGAAAATCGGCATAGATCATGGCGTAGACTCGCGCCGCCTCGGTCTGGAGCTGCGTGTAACTCGCATAGGTGCGTTGTAATGCTTCGCGACGGCGTTCTTCTTCGAGTTGCTCGGACTGTTGCAGGAGCGTATAGGCTTGTTGGACCTGCTGTTGGATCTGCGCGATGGCCGGCTGGCTTGTCGGCTGGATATCCTGACGGTGTAAGCTTGAAAACTGGACGATTTTCTTAACTTCGGCGGCAGCAAGTTGTCGCGCCCGTTCGACTTGAGCCCGCAACTTTTCCATCGCCTCGACTTCAGAACGCGCTCCAAGCAGAGCCTGATCGGCCAGATCATTCGCCGCCTGAGCGTCACGCACCAACACCAACCAGTCCGGCTTCTCCCGCTGCATCTCCGTTTGTGCATGGGACAGGAGTTCTTCCGCCTGGCGCAACTGCGCTTCCGGCGCCTTGCCGACATCGGGATCGTTAGAGCGTACAAATTCCCAACCGCGTGTAATATCAGCAGCAGCGGCGGAAATCTCGTCCCGAGCGGCATCGCGCGCCGCTTCGAGATCTTCGAGCCGCTGCGTTATGGTGTCGATCAGAGCGCGGGTGTAGGCCAGCTCCTCGACGGCGGTATCGAGTTCTTCCTGCGCAACGACAAACTCCTGCGACTCCATCGAGTTGTGCTGCCGGGCGTTGAGCCAGTGTTCGTGGGCACGATCGGCGGCAGCTTCAGCTTCACTGCCATTGCCGCGAATATCGCTCCAAGTACTCTCAGCAAACTCATCAACAATGTCAAAGGTTTGCCGTCCGGCGACAATAGCTGCCGCCGCTTCCTCGCCAAGGGTTTTGATCTCTTCCAAGCGCTGTTCATTCGCGGCGCGCAGTTCGACTAGGCCACGACCATTGGCAACCGACTCCTCCAACATCACCAGGGCGGCCTGGATCGTGGTTCCGGCTGCCTCAATGCCTTGAGTTTGCAGCATGTTCGCAGCATTAGTCAACGCCGCCCGCGCGCCGTCGAGGGCGGCCTGGCTAGCCTCCATCCGGTAGCCTTCGGCTGCAAGACTCTCGGCTTCATGACGGCCCCGCACAATGCCATCCCGAATCGCACCATAGGTTTCCAACAAGGTATTGAGCGCCTGTAATGACTCCGACGCTGCCTGGGCTGCTGTGATAGCCTTGCGTGCATCATGCTCGGCAAAGGCTGCCTCAGCCTCCGCTACCTGCCGCTGCATCGGGGTAAGCACCGCCGCATGATCGGCGAATTCACCCTGGAATGCAGCAAGCCGGTCAGCAGCGCCGGTCAGGCTTTTTTTGCGTTGTCAATCTCCCCTGGCGCCTGTTGCGCCAACTTGTCTAGTTCAATCCGCTGGGCATTGATCTGATCGAGTTGGGTGCGCAGATTCGTCACCAACTCCTGGACTTGCTGATAACCCTGCGCCGCCTCATTGTATTGCGGGATAGTCGGGTTGGCATACCGTTCGAGCGTTTCACCAACTTCGTCAAAACGCAATTGGGCGTTGGAAAAGCGCTGCTTGACCTCATTCTGGGCTTGCGCCAAGCGCTCAACATCAGCAGCCGCATACGAGACCCGGTCGAATGCAGCCTTCTCTTCAGCATCTTTCAGCAGTTGCCCCATAATAGCAATGACGTTGCCCGCATCCTGCCGCGCTTCTTCAAATTGCTGCCGAGCAGAAGCCAAAGCTTGGGCTGCTTTGCGGCGCCGCCGGATAACACGCCAACCGATGACCACGCCGGTAACGCCAACCGCACCGGTAGCAACCGGAAAAAGCAGATTGTCGCGTACGCCTTCCGTGTCTACCACAATGTTCGTGCCACCGCCAGGTTGCGGCGGGTTGGCGACTGCTTCAGCGATCGCTTCCAGAGCGTCAACATAGCCTTGCGTGAACTCGCCTGCGGCCAAACCTGGATTAAGCTGGTTGTTGCGGATTGCCTCAAAATTGTCATTCGTGCGCAGAGCCTCGTTCCAATTGTCGCCAAAGCGGATGTCGCTGTAGCGATTGTCGAGGCCGACATAGATCCCGATCAAGCCGACGCGCGCCTGGTCGCCACGTACCAATCCATCGACCTCTAGGCGACGCAAGAAATCGGCATCACTCCCCTGCTGAACCATATAAATCGCCACCTCAGCTCCCTGGTTCAGTAAGGGTTGTGCGGCGCGTTCAATCCGCCCCTGATCCAAGTTGCCAACTTCGTCGGTAAAGACAAAACGATCCTGAGCGAAAGCTGGGGCGACCGCGAGCAGCAGGAAAGCCAATACTGCCAGCGAACGCAATAGATATTTCACCAGAAACACCTCCCTTTTATTATGTCAACACAAAACATTACACGATCAAGTGCGTTCAAGCGTAGCATAGATCTGTACGTTCGACATACCAAGAAGGTCGCATCCTTAAAAAATAGATGCAATGAGACGCAGATGGAACACCCTGTGTTTTATACCCACCTGCGTCTCGCCGCGCTCATCTGTATTGTCGCTTTACGTTGCTGGATCACTGAAAAAAGCACCGATGGAAGAACGCAACCATTTCTACAGACTAAGGCTGCTGCGGGATCTCGAAGCTGGGCGCCTCTAAAGGCGCAGCATCTGCCGGCGCGGAAATGTTGAAATTCCCGCCAAAATCGGAGATTTTCACGAACATTTTGATGGTCATCGTCTGATCCGGGTTCGCCTCGTCGGCGCCTTCGATGGTCAGTTGCATCTGGCGGAAGTAGCCATCCTCACAGACCCAGAATTTCGACTCGGCCACCTCGGCCTGGTCTGCTTCGTCAGTTGGCAGTGCGTCATCGTCGAATCCTTGCAACACCTGCATCGTTGCGTCCTTATCGCCAACGTAAATATCACACTGGACCCCATCGACCGGTTCGCTGCCCGATTTCACGAGCCCAGAGAGGTCGACGTTTTCATCGCTCAACGACGCAAGCATCTCATCGGACTGGAGCGGGGGTTGGGCAATATCACCCATGGAGTCGTCTAGAATATACCACTTGTTCTCTGTCGCACCGAGCAGCGGCACCGGACCGCGGACATAGTTCTGTCCATCGATAACGATAAACTCGATACCGTTCTCGGTATCGCCACCCATGAGCGAGGCCACAATACCCTTGAGCGCAAATTGTGAATTCTGCCCATCGAACTTCCCGGAGACATTAAATAACTGTATCTCCTGATTGGGGTCCACCCCCGGAAGCTCCGCCGCAAAATCGCCCTTACCCAACACAACCATATCGACCTGATAGGTCTTCGCCTCTTGAGACTGCTTCAGCGCCGCCAGAAGCGCGTTACTGGCTTCAGCGCCGCCAGCGCCAGCATTGACGACAGGTTGCGGCGGGGCGGTCGGCGGGGCGGTCGTGGCGGTCGGCGGGACAGGCGGGGCAAGCGTATCGGTTGCAGCCGGCTGGCCCCCACAGGCAGCTAAAAGAAGAGAGAATACCCCAAGCAACAGTGTAACGCGAAACGATCTGTACATTGTCCTGCCTTTCTTGTGAACTATGTAGGCTACGATACAGGCGAACGACAGATGAACTCTACTTCATTACCATCGGGGTCATCAACATACATTGTACGACTGGCTAGAACAGGATGCTTACCGCCCCGCGGTTGATATCCTGCAGCGACCAGAGCATCATGTTGCGCATCGAATTGGTCGACGGGCAACTCGAAGGCCAGATGATGGAGTTGATAGCCAGAGGGCTTGGCTTTGATCTCTTCCGGCTTGGGCACTAACACAATCATCTGTGGAATGCCGGCATGCCCATCTCCAACCTTGAGAAAGACATTGGGCAGTTCCGGCAGCGAGATCACGGTGAAGCCAAGCAAATCACGGTAGAACTGGAGCGCCTGCTGTTTATTGGCGGTCCAGAGAACTATTTCAGCAATACCAACGATGTGGGACATTCTTTACTTTCCTCATAAGACATAAAGCGTAAAACGAAACACAGCTCATATCAAGGCTACGTTTTACGCTTTACGTTTTACGTCCACACTGTTATGATCCAAGCGCCTGTTGCAGATCGGCGATCAGATCATCAATGTCCTCGATCCCCACACTCAGCCGCACCAGACCGCCAGGCACTTCGAGGTCCGAACCGGCAACGCTGGCATGGGTCATTGCGGCAGGCACCTCGATCAGGCTCTCGACCCCGCCCAGGCTCTCGGCCAGCGTGAACAGCCGGGTGCCGCGCACCATCGAGCGGGCCGCGGCTTCACCCCCGCGCACGATGCACGAAACCATACCGCTGTAGCCATGCATCTGACGCCGGGCCAGTTGATGCTGGGGATGTTCCGGCAGGCCGGGATACATCACTCGTTCGACAGCAGGATGCTCCTGCAAGAAGCGGGCCACGGCCAGAGCATTCTCACCATGCTGGCGCATACGCACAGATAAGGTTTTCAGGCCGCGCAACACGAGCCACGAGTCGAAGGGGCCAGGGACGCCGCCAGCAGCGTTCTGGACAAACTTGAGCCGCTCGTAGACATCCTGGTTCGAAGTGACAATCGCCCCGCCAACGACATCGCTGTGGCCGCCGAGATATTTGGTGGCGCTGTGCAGCGCAATATCGGCCCCCAGTTCAAGGGGGCGCTGGCAGGTCGGCGAGGCGAAGGTATTATCGACCAGGGTCAGAACGTCGCGTTCGCGGGCCAGGGATGCAATCGCCGCAATATCCGCCAACTTAAGCCAGGGGTTGGTCGGCGTTTCCAGCCAGATCAGCCGCGTTTCGGGGCGCAGGGCAGCGGCGACCTTGTTGGGGTCGCTCGTGTCCACGAAGCTGGCCTTGATGCCTTTGTCGTCAAAAACCCGCATCAATAGGCGATAGGTGCCGCCGTACACATCGTCGCCACAGAGGATATGATCGCCGCTCTTGAGCAGAGCGAGGATCACAGTGGTCTCGGCGGCGAGGCCGGAGGCGAAGGCCAGGCCGTATGCGCCGTTTTCGAGCGCGGCGATAGCCGTCTCCAATGCGCTACGAGTCGGGTTACCGCTGCGGGCGTATTCGTAGCCCTTGTGGACGCCGATGTCCTCCTGGGCAAACGTACTGGTCTGATAAATCGGAACAATGACCGCACCGGTGGCTGGATCGGGATCTTGTCCAGCGTGAATAGCGCGAGTGGCAAAACCATAATCGTGCATCGCATTCCTCGTTGACTGCTTGCTTCCTAAACTGCGATTATAACACACGGGGATGGAAAAGGGGCACGGAAACCCCAAGATGTTAAAGCTACGTCAAAGTGGATATCGGGCCCAGATCAACCGCACGCTTGCCGCAGATAGCTACAGATCTGCGACAATCGTGCGTTCATGTGCGTTATCTGCGTGCGCTTGCAGAATTTCGACGCAGCTCGCAGAATAAACCGTGGGGTCGTCACCGCGCCGCCAGGATGCGGACCCATCGCGGCGACACAGCATCGATATGTATTTGTTCGCCCCGCACCGCGTATTGGGCTTGCGGCTCCAGGAGATCGACGAGCGTTGCGCCATCGGGCAGCGCAACAGACAGCTCGAAAGCAGCCGGCGTTTCGGTAGCATTGAGCGCCACGACGATATACTCATTGTCGATGCGGCGGGCGAACGCGAGTTGTTCGTGCGCAACGAATAGTTGCTGATAGGAACCGTGGCGTAACGCCCGCTCCTGGTGGCGGAGGCGCACAAATTGGGCAATAACCTGCGCAAGGTCGGGGTGCGGCGCCTGGCGCATAGCATCGGGCCATGTCAACGCTGGGCGAAGCGGGCTATCATCACCGGATTGCTTCATTCCCGGAATACCCCACTCGCTGCCATAGTAGATCGCGGGCACGCCCGGCATTGTGAAGAGGAGTGCATAGACCGGATAGAGATGGGCCGGGTTGTGAAGCGTGCTCGCGATCCGGTTTACATCGTGGTTGTCGACAAAATGATAGAGCGGCAGTTCCCGATACATCCCGTACTCGCCAAACTGGCGATTCAGCGAGTAGGCGATTTCGAAATAATTGCGGTCGTTATGGCTCGAATAGAGGCCCTTGTAAACTTCGTAGTTCGTCGTCGAGTCGAGAATGTTGGCATTCGCCCAGTGCCGGTAATCGCCGTGAATAACCTCGCCCACCAGCCAGAAATTGGGGTGCAGGTTGCGGCAAAAAGCAGCAAGATCGCGCAGAAAATCCAGATCGATCATCTCGGCCACGTCTAGGCGCAGCCCGTCAATATTGAACTGTTCAATCCACATTCGGACGGCTGCAAAGAGATGGCTCCGAACGTCGGGATTATGCAGATTGAGTTTGACCAGGTCATAATGACCATTCCAACCGTCATAGGCGAATGGATCGCCATAAGGACTGCTCCGGCCAAAATCGATGCTCGCAAACCAGTCGCGATAGAGCGACTGTTCCAAGTTCTGCTGCAGATCGCGGAACGCCCAGAAGTCGCGTCCAACATGATGAAAAACGCCATCGAGGATGAGCCGCACCCCACGCGCGTGTAAATTGGCTGCCAACTCGGTTAAGGTTGCGTTGTTCCCCAGCCGGCGGTCGACGACGTAATAATCGGCAGTGTCATAGCCATGCGCGCTCGACTCGAATACCGGACCAAGATAGAGCGCATTGACGCCAAGCGCACACAGATGATCGATCCAGGCATTCATTTGCGCGAGGCGCGGCTCGACCGCTGCAGTGAAGTCGTTGCGAGGCGGAGCGCCACAGAGTCCCAACGGATAGATGTGGTAGAATACAGCGTCCCAAGACCACGAATGCATTGTTTCGCTCCTATATACATACCAGTAGGTATAAATCTGTCACAAAAAAGAGAAACCAGGGTTATGAGTAGATTCCATGCGAAAATTGGTGGACAGCCTGTTGGGCGACCATGTCGTTCAACTCAAGATATCCATTGAGCGCAAGAGCAATATAGGTATTGACCATACCGATAAAGGTGGCTGCGTATATGCGGCGCCGCCCGCGCATATTGCCGTGGTCAGCCGTGGCGCGGAGAAACATCGCCTCGACAATCTGATGCTGTTCCTCGTTCGCTGCGGCAACAACCTGGAAGGCTTCATTCTCGGGCAGCGCAATCCACATGGCAAGCTGCATGCGATAGAAAGCCAGATGGTGGAGTGCAAACTGGAAGTAGACCGTTACCATCTTTTGCAGCGTCAGCGGCAGGTCGCCGTTATAATCTGCAGCCTGGGTAAGCTGGGTGACAAACGGCCCGCACTGTTCGCGCACCAGGGAGTCCAGTACGCCGCGCTTGTTGCCAAAGTAGTGATAGAGCGTTGGTTTGGTTATTCCCGCAGCCTCGCAGATCTCTTGGACGCCGATAGCATCATAGCCACGGGCAGCAAAGAGTTCGAGCGCGCATTTGAGAATATTCGAGCGGTTGTCCATCGGTTATCGATCCCTTACATTATTCGCCAGGCCGATCAATTATACCGAACGGTATATTGACTGTCAAGTTTCGGGTATGTTAAAACTTTGACGCAGGTTAACTTGAGACTGTTTTTCATCCGATTTGGACAGGAAGCAAGCCCATGACGAAACAAACATCTTCTACACGATTGAAACGAGGAGAATGATGAACACGATTGACAAGCAGCAGGACTTCGACCAGCTCTGGGACTACAACGACCCCGCCGGCAGCGAGCTTCGTTTCCGCCAACTGCTCCCTCCGAAACCGGCCTCGACCGCATA
>JAKSDJ010000021.1 GCA_022360155.1 Chloroflexales bacterium
GGATGAAGTCTCGTTGTAGTGCTAGAGTAGTGATATACGTTTGTGTAGAGTACAAACCAACCGATCAAGAGTTACGCGACTGCTTCCGGCAACGCCGATATCTTATTCGGGGTTTAACGGGATGAACAGGATTGCCCAGTGCGTCCTAATGCCAAGCTTATGTAACCTCAGACTGTCAATCGTGTTCATCCTGACAGCACTACCGATGTTTTAGCGTTGCAGCAACTTCTCCAGCCGGTCGACCAGATTAGCCAGCACCCCAAAAGTTCGTTCGACTGGTTCGGGCGTAGTCATGTCTACCCCAGCGTGCTTGAGAATATCAAGCGGATACTGTGAACCGCCCGCCTTGAGAAAGCCAAGGTAGCGCTCGACCGCATCGGGAGCGCCGCTGAGCACGCGATCGGCCAGCGCGTGCGCCGCCGAAATACCGGTCGCATACTGATAGACATAGAAGTTGGCGTACATATGGGTCGAAAATTCGGCCCAGGTGATTCCTACTCGTTCGCGATCCATCACAACCTCGTCGCCATAGCCCTCAGCAAAGAGATCAGCCATCAACGCAATCAGGCTGGTTGCAGTGAGCGCTTGGCCTCGCTCGACTCGCTCGTGAATCTCCTGTTCGAAGCGCGCCAGGGTAGGCATAATGAAGAAGTAGCGATGGAAATTCGCCATCGCCTCTTCGATAATGGCAATCTGGAAATCGCGGTCGTTGGAAGTATTGAGCAAATGATCCCGCACCAGCGCCTGATTGAAATTCGAGGCGACCTCGGCGAGGAAAAGCCCATACCTAGCATAGATAATCGGCTGGGTGCTGAATGTATAGTGGGAATGCATCGAGTGCCCCAACTCGTGCGCCAAGGTGCTCATACTGAAGATGTCGTCGTTGTAGCTCATCATAATGAATGGGTGCGTACCCGGAGCGCCCATTGAGAATGCCCCGGCGCGTTTGCCCTGGTTCGGAAAGACATCAACCCAACGCTGCTCTGTAAGACCGCGCTTCATCACGTCGACATATTCGGCGCCAAGCGGCTGCATCCCAGTGCTAATCCAGTCAATCGCCTGTGCGTAGGTTACTTTTAGCGGCTGCTTGGTCAACGGCGCCTTGCAATCATACACATATAGTTGCTCATAGCCGAGCGCCTGACGGCGAATGCGCCAATAACGATGCCAGGTTGGCAGGTGCTTCCGGAAGGTAGCGATCAGATTGTGAAAAACATCCAGCGGGATGCAGTTCGGGTGCAGAGAGGCTTCGAGCGCCGATTCGTAGCGCCGCACACGGGCGGTGAAGACATTCTGCTTGACCCCGGCAGCGATGCAGTTCGCCATCGTATTCTTCAGCGCCAGATGGGCATCGGCATAGCTTTCCCAGGCACTGCGCCGTACCACGCGATCAGGATGCGTGACCAGCGCATTGATCGCGCCCTGGGCGATCTCATAAGTCTCACCGCTATCGTCGCTGGCCGGCGCGAAGCGCAGATCGGCATTGGCGAGGATGCCGTGGGTGGCCGAAGCGGTACTGAACGCCTCGTTCACCTGCCGCAAGACTTCTTCGATTTCGGTGGAGCGCACGTAGGACTGGCGATGCTCCAACCGATCGAGATAGTGCGCATAGACAGCAAGACGCGGCTCTGCGGTCAGCCAATTCTGAAGCGTTGTGAAGCCAATCGCCAGCAATTCCGGCTCGCCAAAGGCCATCGCTGCACCGACCCGCGCAGCGATCGCTTGAGCACGATCACGTTTCGCAACTCCCGATGGATCGTTCGCATCGACCGCATAGAACAGCGTCGCGTAGACATTAATCCGATTGACGCTATTGGTGACCTGCTCGACCAGAGCAAGGTAATCGGCGAGAATGGCTGGTCCTTCATTGAGTCGTCCGCGAAACCCAGCCAGAGCGGGCAATACTTCGTCGAGTAAGTTGGTGATCGCGGCCTCCCACGCAGCATCGGAAGGGAAGACGCTGCTAGCATCCCAGGTGTATTCAACCGGAATCTCGCCGCGAGCAGGAACTACGTGTGGCATGGTTCTCTCCTACGCAAAGGTATGGCTCGTTGAAATTGGATAGTCCGCGCAGTATAACACATGTAGAGGGAGAACCATGTCAAAGTAAAAAAGCTTTCACAGATAGAGTTCAGCCTTCCACTGCATTGATTCGGCGCAGATCTGCATCGTACGGAAGGCAAAAAACACCCTGCCGAAGCAGGGCGCTGTGCAACGAACACCAACGGAGTTATTTTGTCTCGCGATACGTGACATGACGGCGGACAATCGGATCATACTTGCGCAGTTCCAAGCGACTCGGATCATTCCGCCGGTTCTTTTCCGTTGTATAGGTATGCCCGCTCTCGGTGCTTTTCAGCTTGATGACGATGCGGTTGCCCTTCTTGCTGGCCATCGATATTGCTCCTGATACTTTAAAACAACGCGACATAGCGCGCAATTCGGATGCACTCTCGCTATTGTAGCATTGCTTAGAATGGCTGGCAAGATTATCATCCCAACCATTCACGCGGCGCGCAATTTGTCCAAAGAAAGGCGTAAAAGCGCCACCGCACCGCTCATAGACGACAAATGCGCATCGCCTGCTATAATAGCGACATCATGACGATAACAGCGCCATACCCTGGGCAATGCGCGCCTGGACTTGGAGCAGGGCGTCGTGCTGGACGAAGTAGTACGCCCACGGCCCTTGGCGTTCAGAATCGATCAAGCCCGCCGCCCGCAACAGCCGAAGATGGTGCGATACCGTCGGTTGTTTGACCGGCAGCGCCGCTTCTAAATCGCAGACACAGACTTTGCCCGCGTGCTGGAGCAGCAGGTCGAGGATCTGGAGCCGCACCGGGTGCGCCAGAATGTGCAAGTCGGCGCTCAACTGGTTGGCCGCCGCCGTATCCAGACGCGGTTCAATCTCGCCCTCACAGCAGCGTGTACCGCGCTGGCGTTCTACAATGTCAACGGTTTCTGTCACATGAACCTCCCTAGTCATAACGATAGCACAGAGATTGAAGGTCGTCAATGGCTCGCCGTTGGCACAGTCGCAACAGAGAAGGAGATGCCATGTCCGAACAAGAAGTTCTGCCAATCCTCCAGCGGGTTGGTGCGCTGATCACCAATAGCCACCTGGTCTACACGTCGGGCCGCCATGGCAGCAGTTATGTCAATAAGGACGCGCTCTTCCCACATACTGCGGAGACCAGCCAGATCTGCGCGCTGCTTGCTGCCCACTTCGCCGCAGCCGGGATCGAGGTCGTCGCCGGGCCGACGATCGGCGGGGTGATCATGGCCCAGTGGGTCGCCCACCATCTGAGCCAACTCAGCGGTCGCCCAGTTCTGGCGGTTTACGCCGAAGAAGAAGGCAGCGGCGCCGAACGACGGCGCGTTTTCCGGCGCGGTTACGGCGACCTGCTGACTGGCCGCCGGGTGCTGGCGGTCGAAGACGTATTGACCACTGGCGGCTCGGTACGGATGGTCTTTGCGGCGATCGCACAGCAAGGGGGCAACGTTGTCGGTCTGGGCGCGCTCTACAACCGAGGCGGCTTGCATGCCGCCGAACTGGGCGTCCCGGACTTCTATGCACTACTCGATATGCCGCTCGATTCGTGGGACGAAGCCGACTGCCCGCTCTGCCAAGCCGGAACGCCGATCAATACCAGCGTGGGCAAGGGCGCGGCATTTCTGGCGAAGGCCAGCAGACAAGAGCATCGATCGACCCGAAGATGTGAAGAGACGAGGCGGTGAGGAGACGAAGAGACGAAGCCGTGAGGATGAGGGAAAGCCGCTCGTCACCACTCGCTCGTCACCGATACGACGCATTTTGGCACAGAGACTCACCAAGCAAGGAGGCGCTTATGTTTCCGATGATAACTCTAACTGGCGATGCGCAGACCAGAGGGCGCGAATATGGTCGCCAAACCGCCGCACTGGTCCGCCACAGTATCGCCAGCTATGCCCGCTTATTCGCCTACCGGCGCGGCGTGGACTGGGAGCAGATTCAGGGCGAAACCCAACCCTACGCCGCTGCGTTAGCGGATTTCGCCCCCGACCTACTCGCCGAGATGCAAGGCATCGCCGAAGGGGCCGATGTTTCAACCGATTCGATTATTGCCCTGAATGCCCGCACTGAGTTGCTGGCTAGCAGCGACCGCAGTGTCGACGGCCCCCACCGCGGCTATGCTGCAGCCCTGGCGCGTAATCGTGCCAATGCTGTCCCGGAACACGGCGAATGTACGGTTGTTGCGGCGCTACCGGCTGCAACCCGCAGCGGCGCGACTCTGCTGGCGCAGACCTGGGATTGGAATGGCGACCAGCGTGCGGCCTGCGTCCTGCTGCGCATTCAGGCGCCAGGGCGCCCCGCGCTGCTTACGCTGACCGAGGCGGGAATCGTCGCCAAGATCGGGCTCAATAGCGCCGGCGTGGGCGTCTGCCTGAACATCCTGCGCTCCCACGCCGACGGCGAGCGCCCCGGAGTGCCGATCCACGTATTGCTGCGCGCCGTGTTGGATACGCCGAGCGTCGCCGCAGCTCAGGAATTGATTAGCAAGGTCGAGGCGGGGGCTTCATCGTGCATCACGCTTGCTGACGCAGAGGGCCACGCTGTCAGCTTGGAGATAACCCCCAACGGGGTCGGCGTTCTGCCGCCGCAGAATGGATTGTTGGCCCATACCAATCACTGTGTCAGCCCCAACACTCGCGCCGGGGCATGCCCGCTCGACCTGAAATCAGGCAGTGTGCCCCGCTACGACCGGGCGCAGGCGTTACTGGGCGCGCAGCATGGCCGGATCGATGTCGCGGCGCTACAAACCGTGCTTCGTGACCACGAGGCAGCGCCGCTATGCATCTGCCGGCATCCCGATTCCGAACAGGCACCCCCCGAACGCACCGAAAGCGTGACCGGCGTGGTGATGGATCTGAACGCGCAGGTAATGTATGTCGCACCAGGTCTGCCCTGCCAGGTCGCATTCACGGCGGTGGAGTTGCAGTAAGCTGGGCAACGAGACGGGGAGTAGGGCATTCCAACGTGTATGCCTGGCGGCGACGAGATGATATGAAGGGCAAGCGATGGGCATGCCCGGTGATGACACAATGAGACAAATGTATCGCCATTTTCTATCTGGGTCATCTGTGATAATCTGTGGATTACGCTTTGAGAAGCGATGAGGCTCAGGCCCGGCGGCCAAACTGGCGTTCGAGCTGGCCAGGGGTGAGTAGGATCATGGTGGGCCGGCCGTGGGGGCAGGTGCGTGGGCTTATGCAGCGTTCGAGCTGCTGCAACAGCTCTCGCATTTCGTCCAAGGAGAGCGCTTGCCCGGCGCGAACCGAGGTGTGGCAAGAGAGGGTAGTCAGCAGCGCCTCACGCCAATCGAGCGGCGTGCTGCCGCCTCGCCCGGCCAAATGATCGGCCAATTCGAGCAGCGCAGTCTGCACATCCTCAACGGGCAGGGTTGCCGGAACAGCGCGCAACCGGACCAAGCCCTCGCCCCACTCATCGAGCGCGAAGCCCCACTCGGCCAAGGTTGCACAATCGCGCAGCAGGAGAGCGGCAGCAGCGGGGGGCAACGCCACCGTCTGCGGCAACAGCAGCGGCTGGGCCTCGATCGCGCCGGCCCCGTGTTGAGCCATCAGCCGCTCATACGTGATCCGCTCGTGGGCGGCGTGCTGATCGATCAGATACATCCCTTCCGGCGACTCGGCGACAACGTAAGTCAAGCCAACCTGGCCGACCACGCGCAGGGGCGGTAGCGCCGACGGGCTCTGCACAGGCAATGCAGGGGCCGACGCAGCGCCTGCATCTGCCGGAACACTCCCAGCAGGCGCACTGCCGACCGCTCGCTCGCGTTCAAGCGCCGCCGCTTCACTCGACCAGTTGGCAGCCTCGGCATCCCCGCCAGCATCCCAGCGACTATGCTGGGTATCCCAGGCGCTCGCGCCAACACCCCATGCCGCCGATCGTTCGGGTGCGGGCGTAGGCTGACCAATCTGGCGCAGCTCGAAACGCCGCTGCATGCCTTCGGGATCGGAGGTCGATTCAGACCAGGGTTGCACCCCCGCACCAGCGATCAGCGACTCACGGATGGAGCGCCCGAGCACGCCATGGACCCGCCCCTGATAGCGAAACTTGACCTCGCTCTTGGTGGGGTGAACGTTGACATCGACCGCCGCCGGATGAACCCGAATATCGAGCACCGCCAGGGGATGCCGCCCCTTCATCAACAGCGTATGATAGGCTTCCTCGATAATAGCCGCCAGCGCCCCACGAGCCTGGATGCTGCGGCGATTGACGAAGAGATGCAGATAGCCGCGCGAGCCGCGCGTCAGCCCTGGCGGCGAGACCATACCGCTAATCGTGATCGCCTGCAGGTCTTCGCCGTAGTTGGCGGTGACTAACAGCAACTGACGCGCAACATCGAGGCCGTACATCTCGATCAGCACCGAGCGCAGCTCACCGTCGCCGCTAGTCTGTAGGGCCAGACGACCATCGAGGAGCAAGGTAAAGCGCACTTCGGGATAGGCCAGCGCATACTGTTGAACAACCGCACTGATCGCACTCAGCTCGGTCGCCTCAGAGCGCAAATAGTCCCGCCGCACTGGGGTGTTGTAGAACAGATTCCGCACGCTGATACTCGTCCCGACCGAACAACCGCGCGGCGAGCGCGCCTGCAGCTCACCGCCGGCAATGCGTAGCTCGGTCCCGAGCTCATCGGCGGCGGCGCGGGTAATACAGACGACCTGGGCCACGCTGGCAATGCTGGGCAGCGCCTCGCCGCGGAAGCCTAGCGTACCAATCGACCAGAGATCGTCGGCGCTACGCAGCTTGCTGGTGGCGTGGCGCTCGAAGGCCAACTCGACCTCGCTGGCGGCAATTCCGCAGCCATCGTCGCGTACGACCAACTCGCGCAGACCCCCGCCGCGAGCCTCGACGCCAATCCGCCGCGCACCGGAGTCCAGCGCGTTCTCGACGAGTTCCTTGACCACCGAAGCCGGGCGCTCGATCACCTCGCCAGCGGCAATCTGCGCGGCAACCGTCGGCTCCAGCAACTGTATCGGCATAACACCCCTCAGACGAACATGCTTGCGCCTCCATTGTACCATGTCTGCTAGCAATATGCACTGGGTTATAGGCTTAGAAGCTGTCTGAAAAGCCGTTTGACCAGACAAGCACGGGATCAAAAGCTGAGATGGAACGAAGCACTGGCGCGTCGGCATGTGGAGTGCGGCAGCCATGCTGCCGCGCGGCAGCATGGCTGCCGCACTCCATACCCCTTTTCAGACAGCCTCTTAGACAAAACTTCTAACCACTCTACAGTATGACGA
>JAKSDJ010000722.1 GCA_022360155.1 Chloroflexales bacterium
GCCGGCCAGGCAAGTATCACGAACCTGCCTTGGTTTATCAGCGAGACAAAAATCGAGCAAACCTTTGGCTTTGAAGCAGTACGGCTGCTGAATGACCTGGAAGCTATCGCGAATGCTATACCCGTTCTCCAAGCATCTGATCGGCACACGCTCAATGCGGGTCAAGCGCTGGCTGACGGCGCAATCGGGATTATCGCGCCGGGGACTGGCTTGGGCGAAGCATTCCTGACCTGGGACGGGAACCACTATCATACCCAGCCATCGGAGGGCGGGCATGCCAGTTTTGCGCCGACCAACGACCTCGAAATGGGACTGCTCCGCTATATGCTCAATGATCGCGGGTTCGAGCATGTTAGCTTCGAGCGAGTCTGTTCGGGCATGGGCTTACCGAATATTTACGCCTACCTTCGAGATAGCGGCTACGCCGAGGAGCCTAGCTGGTTGGCCACACAACTTACCACTGCATCCGATCCAACCCCGGTCATTGTCAATGCTGCTCTCGACCAGACCCAGCCCTGCCAACTCTGCACTGTAACCCTCGACATGTTTACGAATATTCTCGCGACCGAGGCGGGCAACCTGGCGCTCAAGACGCTGGCGACTGGCGGCGTCTATATCGGGGGCGGCATCCCGCCACGCATTCTGACAGCACTCGATAAGCCAACATTTATGCAGGCGTTCCGCAATAAAGGGCGGATGAGCGATCTGCTGGCGAATATCCCTATCCACGTGATCACCCATCCGCAGACGGCGCTCTTGGGAGCAGCCAACTATGGCATGGAAACCTGGGAAAACCCGGAGCGTCTTTCATGAACTAACGGAACCGGTCGAACATGGAGCATGACTATGCAACACATGACCACTGAGGAATATCGCAGCTTTTTGTTGGACCGGCCCCGTACCGGCAAACTGGCAACAGTGCGACAGGACGGCAGGCCGCATGTTGTTCCGATCTGGTTCGACCTCGACGGCGATACGCTGGTCTTTACTACCTGGCACACATCGGTCAAAGTCGCAAACATGCAGCATGATCCGCGCGTTGCCATCTGTGTAGACGAAGAAACGCCGCCGTTTGACTTCGTCCTGATCGAAGGCGTGGCAACCATCACCGATGACGCCCAGATGTTACGCCATTGGGCAACCCGGATCGCCAGTCGCTACATGGGAATAGAGCAAGCTGAAGCCTACGGCAAACGCAACAGTGTCGCCGGCGAACTGCTCGTTCGGGTGAAGCCCGCCAAGGTTGTCGCCCAGAAGAAGATCGCGGAATAGATCGTAGACAGTATCACCGAAGAAGTCTTTACACATATAACGATAAGGAGTAAACAATGACAAAATTACATGAACTTGCCGAACTTGGCCAGGCAGTCTGGCTTGACTTTATTCGCCGCTCATTCGTTCTCGATGGTGAGCTCCAGGTTCTTGTGGATGCCGGCTTGCGCGGCATGACCTCCAACCCAACAATTTTCGAGAAAGCAATCGCCGGCAGCGCTGACTACGACGACGACCTGCGCCGTTTAGTAAAGGAAGGCAAACTCGTAGACGCTATTTATGAAGCGCTAGCCTTCGACGATATTGCCCGCGCTGCCGATATGCTGCGTCCAGTCTATGACGAAACGCGCGGCGGCGACGGCTACGTCAGCCTGGAGGTGAGCCCAACCCTGGCCCACGATACTGAGGGAACCATTGCTGAGGCAAAGCGACTCTTTGCGACCCTCAATCGCCCCAATCTTATGATCAAAGTGCCCGCAACGCCAGCCGGTTTACCCGCCATCACCACGCTGATCGGCGCCGGGATCAATGTTAATGTGACCCTGATCTTCTCCCTCGCCCAGTATGAAGCCGTGGTTGAAGCGTACCTCGCAGGCCTTGAGCAACTGGCCGGCGCGCGCCAGGATCTATCCGGCGTGGCTTCGGTAGCCTCCTTCTTCGTCAGCCGCGTGGACACGAGCGTGGATCGGGCCTTGGCCAAGATCGGACAGGAAGAACTACAAGGCAAGGCCGCCGTTGCCAACGCCCAGATCGCGTATGCTCGCTTCCGCGAACTCTTCCGCGGCCCGCGTTGGGAGGCGCTGGCGGCGAAGGGAGCGCGGGTCCAGCGTCCCTTGTGGGCCAGCACCGGCGCCAAAGACCCGCGCTATTCCGATACGCTCTATGTCGACACATTGATTGGGCCTGACACCGTCAATACCATGCCGCCCGCCACCTTGGAGGCGTTCCGTGATCACGGCGCTATCGCCGTTACCATCGAAAACAACCTGGGCGAAGCGCGCAGTCACCTGGCCCGCCTTGCCGAACTAGGTATTGATCTAGATGCGATTACACAACAACTCCAAGACGATGGTGTAGCATCCTTCGCCGCCTCATTCGAAACCTTGATGGCAAGCATCGCCGAAAAGCGCGATCGCCTCCTCTCTAAATGACGGTAAGCATTTAGCTATCAGCTATCAGCCGTCAGGACGCAATATAAACGACGCGCATGGTGCATATCGCCTGCAATAAACATCTGCTGCACCATGCGCCAACCCGTTGGTCATTGATGGCTGAACGCTTTGTTTTTTTGTGATATCGCACTCTGATCAATAAAAATGACCGCTTGCGTTGAAACGTGCTAACGTACTTTGTAGCATAGAAGGAAACTGTAACTATGGATATTGGCATCATTGGACTGGGACGGATGGGCGCGGGTATGGCCGAGCGTTGGTTGCGCGGCGGGCATCGCGTCGTGGTTCACAACCGCAGTCGCGGACCGGTCGACGAACTGGCGTCAAAAGGCGCCGATCCGGCCTACACTGTTGAGGAGTTGATCGGCAAGCTTTCCGCACCACGCGCGATCTGGATCATGCTCCCAGCCGGCGACATCACCGAGCAGATGATCACGACGCTCACACCGCTCCTCGCGCCAGGCGACGCGATTATCGACGGCGGCAATACCAACTACCACGACGATCTGCGTCGCGCCGCACAGCTCAAGGAGCACGGCTTACATTATGCAGATCAGGGCACCAGCGGCGGAATCTGGGGATTGGAGGTTGGATTTTGCCTTATGGTCGGCGGCGACACAGAGGTCATTCAGCGCTTGGAGCCGGCCTTCCGCACCCTAGCTCCCGTTGAGGGAGGATATGTCCACTGCGGGCCTGTCGGTAGCGGTCACTTTGTCAAGATGGTCCACAATGGCATCGAATATGGTATGATGCAGGCCTATGCCGAAGGCTTCGAGATCATGCAGGCCAAGCAAGAATTCAACCTGAACCTCTATGACATTGCCGAGGCATGGCGTTATGGCAGCGTGGTGCGTTCCTGGCTGCTCGATCTGACTGCCGTAGCCTTTTCCAAAGACCCCGATCTGAGCCAACTCAAGGGTTATGTGCAGGACAGCGGCGAGGGGCGCTGGACCATTCAAGAGGCAATCGATCTCGACGTACCCGCGCCAGTGATTACGCTGTCGCTATTCGAGCGCTTCCATTCACGTCAGGACGAGTCGTTCACCGCCAAGGTGCTCGCTGCGATGCGCGCCGGATTTGGCGGCCACGCCACAAAGAAAGCAGAATAGCGCGTAGTGTCTTAAGGCGACGTGCGCGCTTGACAACGACACGTCGCCCCTCGCAAACACTAGACTATGAGGTATTCTTATGCCAACATCTTCCTCTGCCCCGAACCGCACTGCCGAGCCATGCACGGTGGTGATCTTCGGGGCTTCGGGCGACCTGACAAAGCGCAAGCTCGTTCCGGCGCTCTATAACCTCTATCGCGATGGATTGTTACCCCAAGGCTTCTCGCTCGTTGGGTTTGCGCGTCGTCACAAGAGCAACGAGCAGTTTCGCGAAGAGATGCACGAAGGCGCAATCGCTCACTCACGCGCCAAACCGACCGACAATGACGAATGGGACGCCTTCGCCTCGAATATCCACTATCACACCGCCGATTTCGACAACCCCGAGGGCTACGCCGGCCTCCACGACTTGCTCGGCCAGATCGACGAATCGCACGGCGTGCCGAAGGGCAAGGGGAATCGCCTCTTTTACCTGGCGACCCCGCCTGACGCCTACACACGGATCATCACGCAGCTTGGCGCTGTTGGGCTGAACGGACCGCCGCCAAGCCAGTGCGCCGATTGCGGCTGGACCCGGATTATTATCGAAAAGCCATTTGGGCGCGATCTCGACAGCGCTCACGAGCTGAATGTACATTTGCTCAACGTCTTCGACGAAAGCCAGGTCTACCGGATCGACCACTATCTTGGTAAAGAAACAGTCCAGAACATCCTCACGTTTCGACTGGGCAACAGCATCTTCGAGCCGCTCTGGAATCGTCGCTATGTCGATCATGTTCAGATCCTGGTTGCCGAGAATATCGGTGTCGAGGGGCGCGGCAACTACTATGACACTGCTGGGGCAATTCGCGACATGATCCAGAACCATATGCTTCAGTTGCTAGCCCTGGTCGCGATGGAGCCGCCGGCCTCATTTACGGCTAACGCTGTGCGTAACGAAAAGGTCAAGGCGTTGCAATCCGTTCGCCCTATCCGCGCCGACGAAGTTGGTCGTTATACAGTACGCGGTCAATACACCGATTACCGTAACGAGTCAGGCGTACCTGCCGGTTCGACTACCGAGACGTATGTCGCGCTCAAATTGATGATTGATAACTGGCGATGGTCGGGCGTGCCATTCTATTTGCGTACGGGCAAGGCGCTACCCCAACGCTTGACCGAAGTCGCCATTCAGTTCCGCCAACCGCCGCTGATGATCTTCTCGCACCAGGACCACGAAGGCCATGTTGGTCTTGCTGATGAGATGGAGCCAAATGTGCTAATCCTGCGTATTCAGCCCAATGAAGGTATCTCATTGCGGATCGGGTTGAAGCCGCCTGGTTCAGAAATGCGACTGCAACCGGTAGATCTCGGTTTCCATTACGGGACAAGTTTCGGCGCCGAGGCGCCCGAAGCCTACGAGCGGTTGCTGTTGGATGCAATCCTTGGCGATGCAACGCTCTTTATTCGCCGCGATGAAGTAGAGGCGGCCTGGTCGCTGGTCACGCCGATTATGGAAGGATGGACGGCTGGATATGCCCCCAAGCCATCGCCCTATTGGCCCGGCTCCTGGGGACCAGACGCCGCCGATACGCTTATTGCTCAGGATCAGCGAATGTGGCGGACAATCTAGAAACGCCTAGTGTAAAAAGCGGATGGAAACGAGAGCCTTATGCGGACTCTCGTCTCCATCCACTCGTTTCGATACGTTAGCTAGCGCCACGTTCTGGCAAACCGACCCTGGATACTCAGGGGCAGGGCTAGAGTTCATTCTGCAGACGGCTCACCATCTGATGTACAGCAAAACGAGCACGCCCCAGGTTGCCGTTTGGCTTGACGCCAAGAATCGCATAATAGCCAGGAGTAATCAGCGAAGCCAGGTACGTCAGCTTATCAGCTTCAACGATGATATCGTGAACCACGCCTGAACCCAGACGCCCCGCCGCCAGCGTAGCGCTGGAAGCAAGCGTCGCCAGTTCGATCTCAGCATTATCGCGATCATACGGAGGGTCGGCATCCGCCATAATCATCTCAACGCCTAACCCGTCGGTGCCAATCACTCCGGCGAGTTGCGCGCCACTGACTCGCTCCACGGCTTCATGCAAAATGTCAGTCAGGCTCATTTGGTGAAGGCTCCTTTGATGCTACAACTCACGGCGACCTTCCAATGCGGAACTGAGCGTGTCGGGGTCAGCCCATTCCAGGTCGCCACCGGTCGGCAAACCGCGCGCCGGTCGTGTAATACGCACCCCGAGCGGGGCCAGATCTTTCAGAATGAGGAAGGCGGTCGCCTCGCCTTCGGTATTGGGATTCGTGGCCAGGATGATCTCCTGAATAGGCTCACTGTGTACCCGAGCAATGAGCGCATCAACCTTCAGATCTTCGCGATAGATCCCTTCTAGCGGATTGAGGTGACCGTGCAGCACATGATAAAGGCCACGGTAGACGTTGGTCCGTTCGATAGCTAATACGTCAAGCGGAACCTCGACCACACAGATTTTCCCCTGGTCACGCGATGGATCCAAACAGATCGAACATAGATCGCCGATAGTAATATTGAAGCAGCGCGAACAGAATGTGACGCGCTCCTTCACTTCGACGATAGCATGAGCCAATGCACGAGCTTGATCTTCGTCAGCTCGTAAGAGAAAAAACGCCAGCCGCGATGCGGTTTTCGGTCCAATCCCCGGTAAGCGACCCAACTCATCAATCAAGCGCGCTACTGGTTCGACAAGTAATTGGTGTTCCGGGTTTCCTGGAGCCATATAATCCTCATCAAGCGTACAATGTACAACGCCAGACGTAATGCTGATAACCCTCCGAACACCTTACGTTTGGCGCTTTCCATTTTACCTTAGAACATTCCGGGCAATCCCTTCATGCCGCCCATTAGCGGACCCATACGTTGCTCCGCTAAATCTTGCGCCTTTTTCGAGGCATCGTTGAACGCCGCTACCAGCAGGTCTTGAAGCATCTCGACATCATCAGGATCAACGACCTCGGGAGAAATAACAATCGACTGAAGTTCACGGTGCCCATTCATCATGACCGTGATCGCGCCGCCGCCGGCGCTCCCTTCAACGGTCTCATTGCCGAGTTCTTCCTGTATCTTCTGCATTTGGCGCTGCATTTGTTGGGCCATCTGCTGAAGCTGGCGTGGATTCATCAGGCTACTCCTTTGAATATCTTCAATTCAACTCAATTGACACAGCTTACCACAAAGATTCGCTCTGGGGAAGAGCAAATCAGGATGTATGAAGCTCTATCTGCTACGCCTCCATATGGTTAGAATGCCATAATACAAGCTATGGAGGTCGCCTAACTCAACTATGGCATGACGACTGAGTCCTTCGATAAGTCAATTTTCCTCGTTACTCATTTTCTTCAGGATGTTCTATATCCACAACTGTGGCGCTGAAAATATTCATCGCCGCTTTGACCAGCGGATCTTTGCGCGCCTCACGAATCTGGTTACGAGCATCATTCCGCACAGTTCGTTTTTCTGTCGTACAACGAATGAAAACATCTGCACCTACATGCTTGCTCAAGACTTCTTCGACAATACGTTTCTTCGTAGGCTGTTCAAGTTTATCTTTATGAAATGCAGACGAAGCCAGCAGAACCAGGGTTTTGTCCTCAACCATATCAGGCCGCATATCCTTGAGTAGCGCTTGCACCATCGGGTCATACACGCGCACATCGCGCACCACTGCGGGCCAAACCGCTTCGATGCGTTCGAGCAAGGACACATCGGCATTAGCGGCATGCATCGTCTCCGCATTTCGTTCCTTCGGCGGCAGTCCTGCGGGCGCAGGTTCAGGAACTGGCGGCAACAACTCTTCAAGATCCAGTTCCATACTTTTTGGCGAGGTTGTATCCGTCTCTGGGTTATGTGTTGTATATTGGGCGTCTTGATCGCCAGGGCGAGTCTCCCGAATGCGCGGCGCAACCGAGGAGTTTGCATCTGGCTTGACAACACCCAGCTCTTCCAACGGCGGCGCTGATTTTGAAGGCGTCGAGGCAACAGGTGATGCATCCTGTTGCCGCATTGCCGAGTTAGGGCGCGCAGCCGGGCGATTTTGAGCAACCGGGCGCGGTGCAGCAGTTGGCATAGGGCTAACCAGCGCTTCAACAACCGCCAACTCCAGCGGCAAATGACCATAAGGACTGGTGCGCAACTGGTAGTCCAAATTGCTAAAAATCTTGATCCACTGCACAAGCAGCGCCGCACTAGCCTGACGGGACCACGTTTCCAGCAAAGCCAACTCGTCGCCGCTCACATCAATCATGGCTCTGTCGCCGGCTGCAACCAGGAGCATTAGCAGGCGCAAACGCTCAACCAAATCGCGGGTGAACTGACGCACATCGGCCCCCTGGTCAGCTACGCCATTGACTGCCTGAAGCGCAGCGCCAAGATCACTCGCTAGGAGCGCTTCGATCAGGGCATTGACTTCAACAGCCGAGGTCATCCCCAATAGACTCTGAACCTGATCGAGCGTGATCTGACCACTGGTGAACGACGCCAGTTGTTCCAGAACCCCAAGTGCATCGCGCATGCTTCCGGTTGACGAACGAGCAATGGCCTCAGCGACACCCGCATCGAGCGTAAGTTGCTCCTGGGCGGCGATGCGTTGCAAGTGCGCGGCAGTCGCGGTGATTGTGTGGCGCGTAAAGGTAAAGCGCTGGCAGCGCGAGAGGATAGTTGCCGGAATCTTATGGACTTCAGTGGTGGCAAGAATAAACATCGCGTGGTCAGGCGGCTCTTCGAGGGTCTTCAAAAGCGCGTTGAAAGCCGCCGTCGAGAGCATATGGACCTCGTCGATGATGTAGATTTTGTAGCGCCCGCTGGTTGGACGAAATTGCACCCGCTCGATAATCTCGCGCGCATCATCCACACTTGTATGTGAAGCCGCATCCATCTCGACAAGATCGACCGCCCGACCTTCGGTAATCGCCAGGCACGAGGCACAGGCGCCACAAGGCCGCTCTGGCAACTGAGCGGTGCAATTGACAGCTTTGGCGAGTAAGCGAGCCATGCTGGTTTTTCCAACGCCGCGAGGGCCTGTGAACAGGTATGCGTGGGCAACGCGATCCTCCCGGATCGCATTGCGCAGAGTTTGCACCACATGCTCCTGCCCGACTAGTTCATCGAAGGTTTGGGAACGCCACTTACGATAGAGCGCCTGCGCAGCCATTTATGCCTCTACAATGCGGTAATATAGAGTATTATACCGTATTGAGCAGCCCCTCGCAAATTGACGATACAGACAAACACTGTACGCATCACATTATAGCAACCAAATAGAAATCCAACCGCATTATCGGCCAGACGAAGTAAGACCAGCCAGCAGGGTCATCGCATCTAAATCGAATCGACTGGTGATTA
>JAKSDJ010000994.1 GCA_022360155.1 Chloroflexales bacterium
CATCCAGCGTTTGCCCATACATATCGGTCAAGATCACCCCAGACTGCTGCGCGATTAAGATGGCGGCTAGATCGTAGGGGTGACAACAGATGCTCTCGGTTGCCATGCCCTGAAAGAGCGGGCGCAGATCAGCCACGAAACGGTCATGGCCGGCAATCAGCTCGTAGAGTTGGCCGCCGTTGCTGATGTACTGATCTTCGAAACACTGCGCTTTGCCCGGTTGTGGCGGTCCCAGCACACGACGCATGACGGCGTCATCGATGGCAGCGAGCTCTGCGCGGGCGCCGGGGAAGAAGCGGCTAACCATGGCGAAGCCGTGGGCAACAGTATGCGCCTGCGATGGTTGTAGGCGGATCGGCTGGATCGACTTAGTCAGCCGGTTGTACCGGACGGCCTGGGTTGGCTTGCCAACTTCCGCCCAAAGGACATCACTGAGGTGTTGCTTGACCAGCGGGATCTCGGTCTGGATTGCCAACTCGATATCGCGCAGGCTCGTGAACGGGCCATGGTTGGGCGCGACGCCAGTCAGAATCCAGGCGCTGCGCTTCTGATACATCAAGCCACGTGTACCGTCAATGGGATCCATAATCACGCGAATCACAGCGGCTGCCTCGGGGAAGCCCTCGGGCAATGTCACCGATCCGCCAGGCAGTCCTTCGGCGATTAGCACCAGCGGCCAATGAGGTGCGACATGCTGGGCAAAGAAGTTGAGCAAGGCGGCTTCACTCACCCGATCTATGGCATAAATCGTATCGCCCGCGTGCGCATCATCGTCTATCTTGGATAACTCTTCTAGGGCATTGCGTTCGCAGGCAGCGATAACCGTGTCGCGGATGGCGCAGTGGAGGTTGGTAAGTAATATGAGCAGTTGGTTGAGATGAGGGATCATACAGAAGATTGCCTATTCAGCTTACAAATTTCAGTTCGACCGATAGCAATAGCACGCAGAGAAGAGCGTGCACCATGAGGGTCAATTATAGGCCAATTTGGAAATATGCTCGCGCATCGCTTTGGCGGCGCAAGGTGACTTCAGCGTATCGCGTTTGAACTGAACGGTAACTCGCACGAGTAGCATAGGACCATAACCGATGTGTCATCAGGCCTGATACGACATTATAGATTTCTAAAATAGCTTGTGATCAAAGGAGGTATCCCGTGTACGAAGCACAGGAACAATTTTATAAGACAATCAAACCTTTCCAAGATACTGCCGTTCAGTCTATGAAATCGTTTAACGAAATGGCGACTGTCGTCAACGATCTAGTTCTTGACCTGACCGAGCGAAACATTCAATTTGGCTTGAAGCTGTATGCGTCGGGTGAGAAAGTCATGCAAGATGCCTTTAAGACCCAGCAGCAATTCGCCAACAACTACGTTCAGCTCTTTGCAGGTCTGCCCTTCATTCCAGGGAAACAAACCAAGTAATTCTGAAAATACTCCACCTCCCTCCCTGCGCAAAGCCGTCGGTTGAAGCTCAACCGGCGGCTTTGTTTTTCATCGCTTCCATGCACAGTTCAAAATCAGACTTTGCACAAATGTTGCACTACGAGACTCACCTTGGCAAAATCAGACCCCCTGTAGTATAATTGGCCCGTCCATGCGGCAGCGAAGGTGCGCCGTTTGTCCACTGTCTAATTGTCCCCATGTGATTATTGGACAACGGATTGGGCCGTTCATCCATATGTGTTCGCAGCACACTGAAGCATTATTTGTATTCTGTATGGCTGCAATAGGCAGTCAATGTTTTCTCTGCGCTTAAGCACGCAGGGGTGCAGGCGACCGAGAGCCGGAGACAGCTAGCGTAATGAGTACGGTAGTCTTTGTACCGGAAAGGGAGGTTCGGTAATGGCTAAGAACAGCACCTTGCAAAGTACGTGGGTTGGGGCGTTTGGAGAGCACCCAATCCGGGTCGAAGAGCACTGGTATGATCTCTCCTACATCGTTGAGTTTTACGATGACCTTCAGTCCGAGCAGAGGCAGTGCATCTCGCATTGCCCCAACAGTGGTGATGTACTGTCGCTCGAAGAACTGCAAAAACGAGGTCTAAGAACCGCCGGCCAGTAGTGGAACTGTTCGCTGCCTACGTTGTATGGATGAACGAATATAATACGCAAAGCTGCTTCTATACCAATGGTGAGAATCCTCTGGCCTACCAAGCCAGAGGTTTTTATTATGCTACCCTGCCCATTCTGATCCATCCGCCAACTTGGCAATATGACGATTCTGCGGTACTATCCTCGTAGGAAGGTAAGGTATGCGCGCATCTTGTCGCGCTCGCGTCCGCTTCCAACAGGGCATTTTGCGCCTTGACACGTTTGGACATGCCGCGCTTCTGCAGAAAGGGTTTTATTCCCCAAACTGCGAAGAGTCGTCTGCCATCCGTTTCGGAAACGTAGGGACAGCTACAACATCGATCAACGACGAAAGAACGTTTATGCACTCTCGTGAAGATATTCGTCTAACTAATATGGCGGCCTGCGCCGGTTGAGCATCCAAAATGGGGCCGGGCGCCCTTACAGATGTTCTCAGCACGTTGCGTCTACCAACCCATCCCAATCTACTGATTGGTTTGGACATTAGTGACGACGCAGCCGTCTATCAACTCGATGCCACAACTGCCTTAGTGCAGACGGTGGATTTTTTTCCACCCATCGTTGACGACCCATACACCTATGGCGCTATCGCGGCGGCCAACGCGTTGAGCGATGTTTATGCAATGGGCGGTCGACCAATCACGGCGCTGGCAATTGCGGCTTTTCCCGATAACCTGCCGCATGCCCTGATTCATAAGATCCTTCAGGGCGGGGCCGATAAGGTGGCCGAGGCTGGGGCGGTATTGGCCGGCGGGCACACAGTGGTCGACCAAGAGCCAAAGTATGGACTCTGCGTCACTGGGCTGGTTGCGCCTGATCGGGTCACGCCCAAGGCCAACGCGCAACCTGGCGATGTTTTGGTGTTGACCAAAGCGCTCGGCACCGGGATCATTACGACGGCGATCAAGCGCGGAACAGGGCAGTTAGACCATCTCGACGCAGCAGTTGCCAGTATGCTGCATCTTAACAAACGCGCCGCCGAAATCGCGCAGCCTATCGAGATCCATAGTGCGACAGATATTACCGGCTTTGGCTTGTTAGGACATGCCGCCGAAATCGCGCGCAATAGCCAGGTCGGGTTGCGCATCGAGGTTGATACTCTGCCGCTATTGCCTGGTGCGCTTGCCTACGCCGATGCGGGCATTGCGCCAGGCGGGCTGCACCGCAACCGCGAGTACCTGGAACAGGATGGCTACATCACGTACACCTGCGAGATTGGTTCCGGACACAAGCTGTTGCTCTATGATCCGCAAACATCGGGCGGGCTGCTGTTTGTGCTGCCTGCAGCCGCCGCTGATAAGTTGGAACAAGCTTTTGCAGCAGCGAACCAGGACTGCTGGCGGATTGGCGCGGTTGTCGCCGGAAGCGGAATAGCGATCGTTTAGGCGTAACGTGCGGATGCGATAATGTTTCGTGAGATATGCTCATATCACCGATATACACTAGGTCAACGCACAGAATTAGCGCTGTTGCCCGTTACCGAAGGCTGGTCGTCATAGTTCACAAAGTTTTCGCAATGTTTCCGTGCAGACAGATAACACAGCACTTCATCGTAATTATGAGAGCGAACCTATCTCTGTCGTAACGAGTCCACAGGCTCTACTGTCGCTACGTGCGCAGGATCTGCACACTCCGAAGCCATGATGTCGACGCGATCTCTTTATCCAGATCTACACCACAATATAAAATTACGATTTGATCAGATAGAACTCCAAACCTTACAAATTGAATAGGATTGCGCTATCATCAGCAATTCATGTATTTTCCACACCGTTCTTTGCCTCTCATTTCATAGTGGAACAACAGGCAGATCGGGGTTCAATGCCTTACTACTCACCTTGAGCGCCCCAGCATGATTGTAGTAACTCTACATGAAATGCAAAAATTCAAACTGTCAAACACGATGCTCAGAGTCAGTCTCTTCCGTGAAAAAGCTTTGACTTCGCGCCTGAAAAGGTTGAGAAATCACACAGCGTTGCACTTTCTGCGCCGAACAAAGGTTGTAGACAAGCAGATCAGACGCTAGGAAGAGGCAATCCGTAGGTCAGCGTATAGCGGCTATTATTTTTCCTAACCAACGCCGCATGACCAATCATACCATCGATAGAGCAAGAGCTGCGTTCTGTTTTGTGCATCTCGATACGCAAGCTGCTAAGCGTTCAATTGGCGCGGCGCGAGTGATACGAGGGACGAAGAAACATCGCTATGGCTCAATCTTTAACTGCTAAAACCTTTGTTCTCATCACTCTGATGATGGCGCCCCGCGGGCAACCCTCTGAAGTTGTCGCGCGAACAATCGCCGGTCTGTTCGTCACCTTTCAACAATTCATGGGCCTCAAAACTATCCTCGACTTACCTCTGGCCCTGTTCGTATCGCCGTTGAGTTTCGATGCATCTTTATCTGATTGCATTCCAGCGGCGACACAGCGACCTGTTTCCCATCCTGCTGCCAATTCTTCCCTTGGGTGCTCTGCTTCACCCTCATCATCGCCTGCAGCGTTCCGTCCAAAGTGCAGACTCTGTTGTTGGTCATCCTAGCTATTGGCGCCTTGCGTACAGCAATCCATCAGGCTGTACTCATGACGCTCTTTTAATCGCTAGGTTTTTTCCAAATCGCCGGAAATGTTTGTTGACGATGAAAAAGCGTCTTCAATTGTATTATGTTGAATAGTACTACAACGAGCCATGTCATGCTGAACGACGTGAAGAATCTCGTTGCCAAAGGTTGCAAGACCCTTCGCTTCGCTCAGGGTGACATCGACAGATCCCGTTCCGATGCGGTGCAGGATGAAGCCTCGTTGTAGTAATAGAAAGGTATTGCTTCCCATGAACAATTTTGCAGTGCAGGTTGATTCCGATCACCAATCAGGCAATAGGAAACGTTTGATGCGTCGCTACGGGGCGCCCATTATCGCACTGTGTATTCTTTCTCTTCTCTCCACGCTCTTTTTTATCACCCAGCCCGCGATGGCGCAGCGGCTACCAGGATCGTTCACGCCATCGCAATGCCCAGACGGGGTTCTGGTCGAAGGGCTCTGGATAGAGTGCGGCTACCTCACGGTCGCTGAATCACGGCGTCCATTCAACGGCAAAACGATAGCACTTGCGGTTGCGATCATTCGTTCACCCAACCCCGCACCTGACCCAGTGGTGTTCCTGACCGGCGGACCGGGTGAAGCGGCGCTCAGCTTGGCGCCGCTGATCGCGCAGTCTGTTGCACCGGTGATCGCCCAACGCGATCTCATTTTGGTCGATCAACGCGGGACTGGGTTTTCACAACCTTCCCTGGACTGTATCACCTTCCCAAACATGACCGCAGCTGGTTTCATGCTCGGTGTAACACAGGAAAGCGAGCGACCTGCGCTGCTCCGACTTGTGACCGACGCGCTCATCGAATGTGGTCTAGAATATGAGAGGGAGGGCGTTGATCTGAGCGCCTATAATAGTGTAGAGAATGCCGCCGATCTTGAAGACCTGCGTATCGCGCTAGGCTACGAAACGTGGAATCTTTTCGGCGCCTCCTATGGCACACGTCTCGCTTTGACCGCAATGCAGTACCGCCCCGAGACGATCCGCAGCGCCGTACTCGACTCGACATATCCGCTTCAGGCAAATTTTCATATCGATACCTTCCTATCTTTCAACCGATCGCTGACTCGGCTTTTTGACGCTTGCGCTGCTGACCCTGACTGTAATGCCGCCTACCCCAACCTAGACGTCTCGTATGATGCAATGGTCACACAGCTCAATGCGGCGCCGCCGGCAATTCCCATCATCAACCTTGAAACCGGCGAAGAGATTGACTACATTCCCATTACTGGCAATGATGTGGTGTCGCTTATCTTTGAATTTTTCTATTCCACACAAGCGATTCCAGTCATACCATTTTTGATCGCTGAGACCGCCGCCGGCAACTATGAACCGCTCAGTCTCTTGGTCAGCAGTCTGTTAGCATCTGGCGGCGGTGCCGGCGGAATCAACATCGGAATGCAGTTCGCAGTACAGTGTAATGAGGACGCAACATTTGCGGAGCCGATTGATTTTATCGCCGCCCGCGACGCCAATCGCCGAACGAGCACCTTGGCTTTCAATGTGCTCTTTAACGAGGCGATTCTCGATATCTGCGACGCTTGGGGCCTCACCAACAACTATCCCGCCGAGAATCAGCCGGTGCGTAGCGATGTGCCCAGTTTGATTATTACCGGTGAATTCGACCCCGTCACGCCAACCCAAAATGCTGCACTCACCGCTAAGACCTTGGGCAGAAACTATGTCATCGCGTATCCGCACGGCGGACACTCGCCAAGCGTGTCGAGTCCGTGCCTGGCTCAGGCTACTGCCGCGTTTTTCAATGATCCGTATCAAGAGCCTGACACCTCGTGTATTGCACAGGAAGCGCCGCTGCCCTTTCTCGTGCCGTAGATTGTAAGCAAGTCGGCAGAGTGTAGTAGCCTGGTAGATTCGTTGCCGTGAGGCGATGAGGGTGTTTTGACCGTATGCTCCAGCGCTTACTCGATAGTGCCGCCTAAAATCTTTAGTATATCATCATGGCGCTGCCCAACAAGCCATTCTAGTCAACGCCACCCTGCGGACTCAAGATCGCAGCTATTAAAGTACGCTATTACGCTGGCCCTGACACAACAGTTATTCCAAGAGCAAAACGGCTTCTCGGGCAAGAAGGGCGCTTTCGGTTCTTTCGTCGGTCAATCCTTCAAGACATTAGCCCGCTCGTACGCCCATTCTTGCGCCAGGGCGACGCAGAGGTCGAAGTGAGACTTGACTTGAATGTGTGACTAGAAGTAGGATTGTAGCGGAAATACACAGTGTGGCGTAAGAACTGAAACTTGCAAGCCTGCATCTCGGAACTTACGCCGCACCTGTGCCACTTTTGGTCAATGACGGAAGAGAAAGAGCAGCATAATGGTAGACTTTACAACGCGCGCGCCAACCAGAATAGAAAGATTACCGCCGTGCAGTGATTGTGCAAGCAACAGCCGACCTTATCGCAGAGGGATGCTTGCCCGATCTGAGTCTGAACAGTATTGCTCAACGTGTTGGCCTTTCCAAAGCCAATATTTATCGGTACTTCGAAAGTCGGGAAGCAATCTTACTGCATCTCTTCTGTGATGACCTACGTAATTATACGCTGGAGATAGAACAAAATCTTGCGAATCTGGCGGCAGGGAACGAGATCGTTATTGCCCAAGTACTTACCAACGCCTTTCTTACACGACCTCGATTAGCCAATTGCTTGTCATGATTTCATCGATCCTGGAGCATAATGTATCGGAGAGCACTATTGCTGATGCCAAAAGGGAAATCCTCGATCTTTCCCATCGGACTGCGAACTGCTTGTATACCGTTTTACCCACTGTTCTGATAAACGAGTGCTTATGGCTTTCGAATACGATTGGAATACTTGTTGCTGGCTTATGGCCGGCGGCGCACCCCGTACTAGTCGCTGCACAGGTGCTGGCCCGTTCTGAATTTGCATTGTTACGCCCCGAATTCGATCGGGATCTTAACAAGGGTATCCGTATGCTTCTCCGTGGAATGGTGCATCATACTGCTGCTACGCAATAATCTAAAGTCCTGGCGGGATTGGAAACCGATGTACGTGTCGCCCAGTCGGCGCCAGGGCTCTTGGGCCGCGGATATACAGTTGTTGTCATGCAAGCGGCAGAGTTGCGCGAGAGCGCCTCTGGTCGAATATAACGAGCGCGCGTATCTACATCTACGCGCGCTCGTTTACAGTTATACGGCTTGTGCTGTCTCGCGCGGGCTTCGCACCACATAACACGCGACCTTGTGCCCAGCGCCCTTGCCTTCCAAAGGCGGGTGATCATTGATTTCGCAGACTTTTGCCGCCAGAGGACAGCGATCATAGAAGCGGCAGCGCGGCGCAGGATCGACCGGCTTGCTGACGCTGCCTTTCAGCGGAATCGGGTCGCGCCGCTGGCGCGGGTCGGGGATCGGGACCGCCGAGAGGAGCGCTTGGGTGTAGGGATGCTGCGGGTTGTGCAAAACCTCCTCGGTGTCGCCCATCTCGACGATCTTGCCCAGGTACATGACCGCAATCCGCTGTGACATATAGCGCGCCACTGCCAGGTCGTGGGTGATGTAGAGATAGGTCACACCCAGCCGATCGGCCAAATCCTGCATCAGCTTCATAATCCCGGTACGGATCGAAACGTCGAGCATCGACGTCGGCTCATCGGCGACCACAAAGGCCGGCTCGATGATCAGGGCGCGGGCGATAGCGATACGCTGCCGCTGCCCGCCGGAGAGCTCGTGTGGGAAGCGGAATAGATACGACGACGGTGGGGTCAGCCCAACCAGCGCCAACATCTCGGCGACGCGCTCCTGGCGGTCGAGCACATTGCCGATGCCCTGTACCGCCAGCGGCTCAGCCACGGTATCGAAGATGGTCCGGCGCGGGTTCAGCGACTCGTAGGGGTCTTGAAAGATCATCTGCACTTGGCGACGAAAACGCTTTGTCTGGCTGCCTTGTAACGTCGTCACATCCATCGGATCGCCATCGACATTCATATGAATATGCCCCGCGCTGGGATCGAGCAGGCGAACCAAGAGTTTGCCGGTGGTCGTTTTCCCCGATCCCGACTCGCCGACCAAGGCCAGACTCTCGCCGCGTGGAATAGTAAAACTCAGATCATCAACAGCATAGATAAACGAGTCGGGCTGGCGCAGAAACCCGCCATTGAGCGGAAAGAGCTTGCGCAAACCCTCGACGCGCACGAGCGCATCGGTCGTTACTGGCATTGCGGCTGCGGAGAGTGTATCTGTAACTGTCATAGGCTTATCTCACAATTGAAGCTTTGAACAAAAACACGTCGTTTACATCTCGACCTTTAGCTCTAATGGGTGCCAGCAGGCCGCATAGTGCCCGCCGCCGTGGTTCTTGAAGGACGGAACTTCGCGGCGACAGCGCTCGGTCGCGTAGGGACAACGCGGATGAAAACGGCAGCCGGTCGGCGGATTGAGCAGGTTGGGCGGCTCACCGCCAAGGGTCGTCAGCTCGCGCTTGGGTCCGGTTACGCTTGGGAAGGCGCCCATCAGCGCGGCAGTGTAGGGATGCAACGGGTGATGAAAGATCGCCTCGGCGCTGGCGAGTTCGACCAAGTTCCCAGCGTACATCACCCCGATGCGGTCGCTGACCTCGGCAATCACCGCGATGTCGTGCGAGATATAGATCATGCTCATCCCAATGCGGTTCTGGAGCATCTTGAGTTCGCGCAGCAGGTTGTCCTGGACAATCACATCTAGGGCGGTGGTCGGCTCGTCGGCGATGATGATATCGGGATTACACGAGAGCGCCATAGCGATTACCGCACGCTGGCGCATTCCGCCGCTGTATTCATGGGGATAGCGATCCATCAAGCTTGGTTCTAGCCCGACCATCTGGAATAGCTCGGCGACCCGTTCGCGGGCCTGTTTGTAGGTAAACACCCTCAGATGCGCTTCCATCGCCTCAATAATCTGGTCGCCGACGGTATAGACTGGATTGAGCGCATTCATCGCTGCCTGAAACACCATTGCGATGTTACGCCAGCGATACTGGCGCATCTCGTCTTCGCTCAACGGCGTCAGATCGACATCCTTGAAGCGAATTGAGCCTGCCTTGATCGACGCATTCTCGGCCAGGAGCTTCAGCAAGCTGCTGGCGACCGAGGTCTTGCCGCAGCCCGATTCGCCCACCAAACCTAGGGACTCGCCCTCGGCTAACTCAAATGTCACCCCGTCGACGGCGGAAACATCGCCGGCGCGGGTCTGGTAGTGCATCGTCAGATTGTCAACTTTCAATATTGGTTCTGGCACAGTGTCCTCCTCATCATGCCCGGATCGTGTGCATCGTTTAGCGTTTGCGCAGGCGCGGGTTAACCACTTCATCCATCGCGCGCCCAACCAGGTAGAAAGCCGCACAGAGCAGCGTAATCGACAAGCCGGGCGGCACAATCAGCCACCAGGCATCGAAATTCAGGAGGTAGCCGCTGGTCTGTGCATTGAAGATCATGAGTCCCCAAGACATCCGCACATTCAACAGACCAAAATACGAGAGGACTGCCTCAGAAAAGATCGCCTCGGTAACGGTAAACATCATGTAGAGAAACGAGAGCGGTAGGAGGTTGGGAATAATGTGACGGAGCACGATATGCCAGTGCCCGCCCCCGGCAACACGTGCCGCGTCGATGTAGGTCCGTACCTTGACCGTGAGCGCCTGTGATTTGATGATGATGGTTGTTGCGCCGAAGCCGGAGAGAATGCCGATCAGTAGAGCTAGGCCGCTGAGGTCGAGGCGAACAAACGCCCCAATCACAATCAGGATGACAATAAATGGTAGCGTGATCATCAGATCAGCCAGACGCATCAGCAGCGTATCGACCAGGCCGCCAAAATAAGCCGCCAACGCTCCGATCGTTGTACCAATCGTGACCGTGACCAATGCAGCAATCACGCCTAACAGAAATTCGGAGCGCGTGCTATACATCAACTGGCTGAGCACATCGCGCCCATATGGGTCGGTGCCCAGGATGTGCGCTAGCGAAGGAGGCGATGGGTGAAACGGCAGGGTCGCATCGAAGCCTCTGAAGGGATCGTAGACCCGATTATCCCATACCGTGTTCATCAAAATGGGGTGGGCAACGGCTAACGCCGCAAAGATCAGAATAATACCCAACCCAATCAAGCCAATGCTATTCTCGGCAAACAATCGCCAGTTGGCGTAAAGCGATTTGCCAAACAGCAATAAGCGCACCCGCCAGAGCGGCTGCGCGCGTAACCGGCGGCGTTCTTCTTGCTCAAGTAAAGTTGTGTCACCAGCGACGGCAGCCAGCTTTTTGCTTATCTTTTCACTCGCCACAATGCCCTCCTACGCATAACGAATGCGGGGGTCAAGAAATAGATACAGAATATCGGCAACCAGGTGCGCGAGCAACGAGAGCAGACCGATGAAGGCAATCCCGCCCATCGTCATCGGAATGTCCTGCACTCTTGCCGCTTCGAGCAGAGTCAAACCCATCCCTGGCCAGGAAAAGACTGTCTCGGTGATGATGCCGCCGCCCAGCGCTGTTGCGAGCGCGAACACTAGCGCCGTTACAACGGGCAGCATTGCGTTGCGAGCGGCGTGTTTGTCGCGGATCACCCGTTCGGGCAAGCCTTTGGCCCGCGCCGCCATAACATAGTCCTCGCGCAGCGTTTCGAGCATACTGTTGCGGGTGAGCAACATGAGCCCTGCAAACGAGATCAGCGTTACCGTGAGAATGGGCAGCACCATGTGATGAAGAATATTAAGTGCGTACGGCCCCAATTCAGATGCGCCCCAGGCGCCGATAGCGCCAGCAAGCAGCAGCGTGACCCCGCCCCAGCGCAACACCACACGGTTGCGCTGGGTGAGGCGGCGTGTGATGAGCATCAACCCAAAGATGATCAGCGAGAGCACCAGCGCAGTCAGCAACATACGCCCGAAGACCACGTTGGCCTCGACTGGGGCGCGCCGCCAGAGCACTGGGGTAACAAACTGGCCGATGGGAAACCATTTTAGGCTAAAGGCGAACAGCCAGATCATCAGCAGGCCGAACCACGGCGTAAAGACCGTATAGAGCGTTACACCGCCAAGCGTCGCAGTATATTCAAGGGCTTTGCCGCGCTGCCAGGCCAACAATTTCCCGGCGAAAAACCCAACATAGAACGAAATAACGGTCGAAGTGAGGAACAAGACTAGGGTACGCGGCGCACGCTCCATAATCACTTCAATAACCGGGCGAGGGTAGTATTGAAACGAAATACCGAGATTGCCGGTCAACAGCGCGCCCATGTAGCTCAAGAAACGTTCGCCCAGCGGCTTGTCCAAGCCATAAATCTCGCGCAGGGCATCGCGTTGCGCCGCAGTGAGGTTGGGATTCTCAAGAAATGCCTGGGCAAAATCGCCTGGCATCGCTTCGAGCAGAAAGTACGAAATAGTCAAGAGTAAAAGAAAGGTGAAAATGATCTGGATTAGACGACGGATAATATACCAGAACACATTTGATCTCCTTTGGTGCGGTCATGGCACGACCTGGCGCTGTGCCGAGTGACGAGGCAGGAAATGCGTTGTCCTGCACTCATCACTCGGAACGCTCAACTGTACGTACGAGGGTTATTCGGCGACACGCACCCTCTGAGGCATACCCTGGCGGAATTGCAAGCCGCTCAGGGTTTCGGTATATGGATAGGTCAGCACGTCCGAGCGGTAGGCTTCGATGATGCCGGTCTCGAAGAGAATGACATAGGGCAACTCAGTCGCCAGGATCTGTTGCAGTTCCGCCGCGACTTGTCGACAGTCCTCAATGGTCGTGCAGGTGTTGATCTCCTTGGCCTTCGCGTCGAAGTCGGGATTCGAGTAGCCGCCTGAGTTGAAGTTGCCAGGGTCGGAATAGTCGCTGCTGAAGAAGACCTCCAGACTGCCGGGAAAGACATCTAGCGACCAACCGAGGATGTACATATCGAAATCCTGCTCTTGGACGACTTGGTCATAGTAGACATTGAACTCCTGGAGCTTGGCGCGCACCGGAATACCGATGTCATTCATCCAGCGCTCGATCCAACTGGCGAAGTTCGAGCGCAGCGGATCGTAGCTAGACACTGGGCCAAGGAGTTCGATTTCGTCCATTGGCGATCCGTTAGGCAACAGCAGCCGCCCGCTGACGGCCTCGTCGCTGTTGGCGTTATAGGTCGGTTGCTCGCCATTCTCCCAGCTATAGCCGGCCGCGGTGAGGATTTCGACCGCCTCTGCGATACGCTCTTCGCGGGTCATCGGCGTCCCGTCGGCGGTAACGCCCCACTTCGGCACGTCGCCGCTATACCAGCGGGTGTTCGCCTCGGAAACAAAGGAGTCGACCGGCACGCAGGCATTCTGCAAGATCTGGCCGCAAACGAAGTCTTTATCAATCAGAGTTGCCACCGCCTGGCGAAACGCCACATCGTTCATCGGTTCGCGGCGCATGTTGAAGCCCATGTAGCGATATCCATTGGTTGGGTTCTTGATGACTTCGATGCCAGGCTGATTGGTTATCTGCGCTTCGAGGCCTTGCTGCAAGCCCAGCGAGTTGAGGATGAAATCAATATCGCCATTCCGCAGCGCCAGGATAGCCGCATCCTGCGACCCATAGATGATATAAACAACCGAGTTCGTGTGCGGCCCATAGGTGTATTCGGTGAGTTTCTGGCTCACCGGGTCGCCAATCGCGATCTCATAGCCATCATCACCAGGCTTGGTCTCTTTGTACGCGCCATCGGCATAGATCTCGACCTGGGCGCCGGTCTGGAAATAATCGCTGAATGCTTGGTTCTCGATGAAGGCGCCCTGCTCCCACTTGCCCATCGAAAAGGCGCCGGCCACTGGCTCGCCATCGGGGACATGGTTATACAACAGATTCATCGCCTCGGACAATTGCTGCTGGTAGGCATCCTGCTCCTCCTGGGACGCATCGGCGGCAGGTGCGCTTAGCGCGCCGACAGCGACTTTGGCCTCTTCGACGATGGGACTCCAGTAAGCCTCGGACATGAATGGCGCCTGCAAAGTTCCCCACTCATGCGTGGCCAGGCCAGGATCGGTGTTGTAGTACAGCTTGACCGTATAGTCGTCAACTGCCTCGACCTTCTCAAGGAAGCGTGCATCAAAGTTGGTGCTCCAGTTACCCGGCAACTGCAGTTCAAGCACCGTATTGGCAGTAAAAACAAGGTCTTTGGCAGTGACGGGCGTGCCATCGCTCCAGGTCACACCCTCACGCATGGGAACCTCGATGACGTAGAAGTCGCCCTCTTGGGTGAACGGGCGCTCGACCGGGACGGTGGCGAGCTGCGGCACAACATCGAAAAGGATGTCTGATGTCTGGTACAATGCCAGGCGCTGCGGTTGCAGCACATAAGCATTCCAAATATTGCTGTTCGGGCCGAGGTACGACCAGTGGTTGATCGTCGTCACGTCGGAGAAAATCCCGATCTGATATGGTTCCTCGGAAACTGTAATATCCGACGCGCTCGCCGAGTCTGGTTCTGGAGCATCTGTTGCTGATCCCGGCGTCTCTGGCGTTGTTCCCGAAGCGTCTGGAGGCGTCTGCACTTGTTCTTGAGGGGATTGATCCGATTGAGGCGGCGGGTTCTGTGTACAGGCGGCGAGCACAACAGTCACCGCGGTGATGACACCCAGAAGCGATAGAAGTCGTTTTCGAAGCATCTTTGTGTTCTCCTGCATAACCTACAAATGAATAGCCAACAAAACGTTCACAAACGACAAGGGGTTTAATTCATTATCGTTTTCTCCCCTCGTATCATTACCCGGTAATAGTAATGCGTACGACGTATATGATTATTCCGGTATTATTACGGCAGGGCGCGGACGCAGTATCATTGCGCCCGCGCCTTATTACAGGAGATAGACATATATTAAAGTGACTACTCTTTCACATGTTGCATATAGCAACTCTATTTGAGTTGTGAAGCCGATGAAGTGCCGCCTTTAGGCGGTAAAGCAGCAATCGCCTGAAGGCGGCACTACGTGAAGTTTACGAATGAGATAGGATTGCTATATAGAGAAAGCGCAATATAGAAACAACAGGCAATTATGATATAACCACAGAGGCTTCAACCTAAATATAGTAAAAAATCTTACCTTGATTGGCAGTACAATTTCGCATACTGTTCAGGATGACAAGCCTTTTTGCAGTAGCAGGCGCAAATCAAAAGCCACAAAGAGGCATTCTATATCAGCAATATACTATCTTCTTGCGTTGTCATCTAGTGCATACTATCGGGCACATTGAAATAAGGGGCGACCGGCAGGTTTCCCTTCACAAAATCAAGGTTGAAGACAATCAATATCGTTTGAGGGGCAGTGGTATTGTTATAAAGATATAAACGATTATAGCGAATTAGTAATGGAAATGGTTAAGGATATGAAAAAACTTTGTCAAGAGTGTAAAGATATCGAAAGATGTTAAAAACGATAAACTTTACAGAGGCAATGTAAGGAGGCAACGAATGAATTTTGACGACCAAAACCGGCAATGGGGAAAGGCATTCGTCGTGCCGCCTTCAGGCTGCTGTACTGCCGTAAAACTGCCTAAAGACGGTACGACGCAGACTACCTCTTGAAGCTAGCCGAAATCTCACGACCAGGCGAGAACGTTCCAGGCTAAGCAAGGCGTCAAAGCTCATTCAAGACATCATCGATCATGTCCTGTTCAGATATATGGGAATAGGCGAGATCGATGAGGAGTATATTCGCAAACAGTGCGTCAAGACGACCGAGCGCAACTCTATCAAGATCGCCTTCCCCGTGTCGGCCCGGCGCGTGAACGCGCGGGCAAGGGGATAGCGAAGGCTGCCTACGCGGCCTTGTGCAGCCCGCGGCTTGCGCCGCTGGGCGTAGGCCGCCGCCGCGCCTCGTGCAGCCCACGTAGGCGGGCTTCGCAGAGTACAGCCCGCGCCGGCGGGCTTAAGCCGGGGCGTTCATGCCCCCGACGGCTGGGTGAACGCATGGAAATGGTGATACAATGGCTAACTATACACAACTTTATGTCCACCTTGTCTAGGCGACGTGGGATCGGCTTCCCTTGATCTCTCCCGAGGTTGAACCATGGCTCTATGCAGCACTCGCTGAGAAGTGTCGCGCGCTGGGGCGCCAGCCTCTGGCTATCGGCGGTATTGCTGACCACGTTCACATGCTAGTAGGCTTTCCCCCAACGATCACCATTGCGAAGATCGTTGGCGAGATCAAGGGCGCAAGCTCGCACCTGATGACCCACGAGATAGCGCCCGGTGCATTTTTTAAGTGGCAGGGTTCATACGAAGCATTTACTGTGAGCAAACACTCGGTTGCCACCGTCGTTGCATATATACGCAACCAGAAGGAACATCATCGAGATGCTGCCACACTCGTTGATGTCGAGATGGTGAGCACTGAAACATATGCCAACGACGAACAATAGATAGGCCGCGCAGGCGGCCTTGGCACGCGTAGCATTCACGCCCCCGGCGCTCAACGTCCACCTTGCGCGGCCTTCGCGCTACTAGCCGAGGCGTTGAAATTCGCGAACATGCTCGGTATCTGGCTGCCCGCATGCCCGGCGGGTACCCCCGCGGGCTCTGGAATGCCAAGGCCGCCTGCGCTGGCTCTGGGCAGGCCGCGCAGGCGGCCTTGGCACGCGTAGCCGGGGCGTTCACGCCTCCGGCTCTAATCAAGACCGCCTTCCCGGTAATCGATAGCGGGCTGCAAGGGCAAATGCATGAGCGGATCGACCAGGCTAACCTGCTCTGGCGTGAACCATACCTTTCGCTGCAGTAGCCCTACCGCCTGGCTGAGCAGTGGCTTGGGGCTCAGGCTGCGCGCCTGAGATTGCATTGTGCGCTGCTGATTGCCGGCGAATATGTCGACGAAAAGGACGAGCGGTATCCGCCCTTCGGCGAGTGGACGCTCTTCACCCACCAGCAGCAGGCGGTCGAGCAGATCCTGACTAACCGTAACACAATCGTCGCCAGCGGCACAGGCTCGGACAAGACCGAGGCCTTCTTCGTTCCGATCCTGAAATATTGCCTCCAGCACCCCGGCCCCAGTATCAAAGCGCTCATTCTCTACCCGATGAACGCCCTGACCAACGACCAGTGCGAACGCTTCGCGCGCTACCTGGCTGGCACTGGCGTCACCTTCGCCCGCTACACCGGCGACACTCCTGAGGATGAGGCCGACGCACAGTTCAACGACAAGGAACTTCGCCCGGAACAGCTGTGCGCCAAGGCGATCTGGTATCGGCGCGACATCCGCGACCCGGCCAGACTGCCCAACATTTTGATGACCAACTACGCCATGCTCGAGTTCCTACTGCTGCGCAAGCTCGACCGGGCGCTTTTCAATCAGCGCCTACAGTTCCTGGTGCTCAACGAGGTGCATACCTACCACGGCGCGCGCGGCATCGAGGCGGCCTGCCTTATCCGCCGGCTCAAGGAGCGCGTTGGCAAGCTCAACGGCGCACTGACCTGCATCAGCGCCAGCGCCACAGTTAAGGGCGTGATGCGCTCCGCTGGCGAGCTCTTCAGCGAGGCATTTCAGACCGAACATATCTGCGCCGAGCAGTACCAGCCAGTCGAGCGCGATGCCGCTGGCTACATGCCCGCGGCTCCAACGATCGAAGAGACCGATACCCAGCAGTTGCGCGACCTTTCCGACCTAGATCGGGTCTACGACTTCTGCCTCGACCACATCGCTTCCGACGAGCTGGTGATCACGGCGATGGACGCCGTGATCACCAGGGCGTCGACGCTGCAGCGAAGTTCCTGGGCCAGGTGCTAGCCAGCAACGCGCTCTTCCGCGCGATTGAGCAGGTTCTACTCGAACCCTGCTCGCTGGACGAAGTGACAACTTTTCTACAGACCGGAGTCACGCCGGCGGAACAACGTAATGGCCTGGCGCGCCCCGACTCTGAGGCAGGCCTGCGCGCCGGCTGCGACGAACTCTACCTGTGGCGCGAGGTTGAGGCTTATCTACTGCTGGACGCCAAGGCGCGCATTAACGGCCAGCCACTCATCCGACCCAAGGTCCATATCTTCTGGCGCGGCCTGCAGGGCTTCTACCGCTGCACCAACAACGGCAGTGGAGGTCTGCCGCAACTGCGACCAAGACTTCTACCGCGCCTATGCCGACAACCCGGAGCTGGATCTGGAGCCGCTGATCGCAAAAACCAGGCGTGATCGAAAGCGGGCAGAGAGCCTGCCAGACATTTTCTTACTTGCCGATGAACCGCACGGCGACGACTTTCCGATCCACTTCACCTATCGGCTCTACGATAACAGCGAGACCAGCGACGAGGAGAGCGAGGAGGGCCTGCCGAGCGCCATCGCCAGGAGGTAGATAGACGTGCAGTACTGCCCCGGCTGCGGCAAGCTCTACCGCAGCCGGGCGAATCGCTGTGACTGCGCCGGCAGTGCTGACCCAGCGATTCAACTTGCCGCCCCCAGCGTGTATCTGGGCAAGATCTTCAAGTGCCCGACCTGCGAAGGCGCACGGCGGCGGCGCCGAAGTGGTCACTCCTTTGCGCTCGGCGACCATGGTTAGCATTAACATCCTGGTCGAGAGCATCTTCCAGCACCTGACGCCGCAACAGCGCCGGCTGCTGGTCTTCAGCGACAATCGTCAGAACACCGCCTTCCAGACCGCCTACCTGAACCACAAGCACGGCCAGTTCATTGGTCGCTAGCTGATCTACCAGGTCTTGCAGCAAGAGCGCAACGCGGGTGGCGGGCCAGTCAGCTTCGACCGCCTGCGCGAACTGCTCTACCAGCGGCGCATGCAGTATGCAATCTATGCCGCAAAGCCGACCCGCGAAGAGGATGGGCGGATCAGCTACCTCATGCGCGCGCCGCAGAACCCCGATGATGTGGCACCGAGCATCGCGAGATCCAGATGCTGATCCTGAGCGAGATCGCCAAGCCCGGCTCGCGGCGCGTCAGCCTGGAGGGGATCGGATTACTCGGCATCCAGTATTATCAGGCGGAGCGCAGTTTGCGCGAAGTCGCCGAAGGGGCCGAGGCGCTCCAGAACAAGTGGCGGCTCTCCGGCGACGAGCTCTACCATGTGCTGGCGACACTGCTCAACGAGATACGACTGAAGCGCGCCCTGGCCCACCCGATCGACCAGATGCCGCGCGACCTATTCTATGGCGCGGGAATATGCATCGACCTTTCGCACAAGGAGCCGCACAGCTATATCAGTGCGGACGATCTCGACGTGGCTGCCGCCAACGCCGATCTGCGCCGCGGCGATGTATTGCTCCTCTACATCGGCGTCTTCAACCGCTTTTACGGCATGCCCGCCTATCTGAACTAGTATCCCGGCCTGAACGAAGCCGGCAGCGCCTGGCTGGTCGAGCGCGGGAGCAAGATCTTCGGCGTGGATATGCCCAGCCCGGACAACCCCATTAGCCGCACGTATCCCTGCCATATGATGTACCGCGCCTATGGGATGACCCACTACGAAAATCTGGCCAACCTGGATCAGGTCGTCGGCAAGCGCTTCGTGTTCGCCGGGTTCCCCCTGCGGATTAGGTTTAGGGACGGACAGCACCCATGTTCGGGGCGAGGTTTGCCGCATCCTGGTGCGACCGGTTCCCCCTCTCTCATAACCCCCCGCGTGCGGGGGGATCAAGGGGGGCGGGAGCGGGGGAACCGGCCGCACCAGG
>JAKSDJ010000026.1 GCA_022360155.1 Chloroflexales bacterium
AGCCGATCCGCATAAGTTCGACGTTGCGCAGGGCAGGAATGCTACGCAGCATCGCCCACTGCACATCCTCCGGCAACGAGGTGTTGCAACCCTGAACATACACCTCGTTGGTGTTCCAGCCTTCCGGTTCAAGAAAGAGACCGTGGCGTTCTTTGTCAGCAAAACGCACGATTTTGTCCTCGATACTGGGACAATAGCGCGGTCCCACGCCTTCAATAACACCGCTGAAGAGCGGCGCGCGATCGAGATTCGCCCGAATAAGTTCATGAAACTCGGGGGTGGTGTGGATCAGGTAGCAAGGCAATTGCGGTCGCCAACCATCGAGCATCGGCCGCGGATAGACCGGTGCAGGCGGCGTTACAAAGGGCAACAAGACGCTTGCCGGATCACTGCCTTCTGGCGCATAGCGGTGACTAAAATAGAGCGGCGTCCGACTGCCGAACTGTATATCGGTCTGGCTGAAGTCTATCGTGCGCGCGTTGATCCGGGGCGGCGTACCAGTCTTGAGCCGCACGAGCGGGAAGCCCAACGCGGCGAGATCTTCGCCCAGCGCAACAGCAGGAGACTCGCCGGCGCGACCGGCGCCCCAGGCGGCCTGCCCAGTGACAGCCCGCCCGCGCAGAAACGTCCCGGTCGTCAGCACCAGCGCCCGGGCGTGGTAGATCCAACCTGTGTGCGTGCAAACCGCGAAGCGCGGGCTTGGAGGCGCGGGCGGCGTCCAGCCATTGGTTTCTGCCGCCCCCGCTCCGTTCGAGTTCGCCTCCTGGTTCTCGGCGCCAGCCAGCGGCACGATTCGTTCGACCATTGCCTGGCGAATTTCGAGGTTGGGGGTGTCCTCAAGGGTCTCCTTCATAAGGCGGGCATAGAGACGCTTGTCGGCCTGCGCCCGCAACGATTGGACCGCAGGGCCTTTGCTCTCGTTGAGCATGCGGATCTGGATAAAACTAGCATCGGTAATCCGGCCCATCAACCCGCCCAGCGCATCGATTTCGCGGACTAAGTGTCCCTTGGCCGGGCCGCCAATGCTTGGATTACAGGACATATGCGCGATCTTGTCCAAGTCGATCGTTAGCAGCAGCGTACGGCAGCCCATGCGCGCGGCGGCGTAGGCTGCCTCACAACCGGCGTGACCGGCGCCAATGACGATGATATCGTATGTAGTATCGAACGAATTGGTCATCCATTGCTCCAGTGAACAACACCAATATCCATCATTGTCGCCAGTCCAGGGTTGGCCCGCAGGATCGTCGGAATGGCGTTGACGACAATCGCGGCGGTCGCAATATCGCCGTGGATGCCGCCCTGAACGCGCATATGGATTGGCGGGTCGCCATCGATCTCGACTTCGTCGCGCGGGTCGGGCGCGCCGACATACATCTGCAATTCGAGGCGCAGCGCTTCATGCCCGCCGCGACGACCGATGATAACCTGGCGCACCCCAGCAGCCTGCCCTGGCTGGACCTGCACGTACGGCGTGACTATCTCCTGCTGGGCGACGACCGGCTCAATTTGATAGTCGATTTCATCGAGTTGCCAACGCAGCGAACCGGCCAACATATGTAGCGACTCGTGCAAGCCAACGTGCCGCACACTGCCCTCTTTCGCCCGCTCGGCAAAGGCTTCGACGCTCAATCCGGCGCCGACCTTCTGTTGCAGGGGGCCACGGCGCTGGGCCGCATCTACCACCCGCGTCACGCGCACGGCGCGTACCTGAGCGCACGGCGCGGTCAAAAACAGCGGGAGCGCATCCATCGCATAGCCAGGATTCACGCCTGTCCCCAGCAAGGTCACTTGGTTGGCCCTGGCAACCCGATCTAGACTCGCGGCAAGATCGGGCTGGGGCGCCCAGGGGTAGGCCAGTTCTTCACAAGTCGAGATCACGTTGAACCCGGCAGATGCAAGGGACTCGAGTTGCGGCGCGACCTTCGTCAAGGCTGAACTGGTGGCGTGCAACACAACGTCAGGACGTGCGGCTAAAGCAGCAACGTCATTACTCACGATGACGCCAGACGCTGGTTCGCCGCACAGCTCGCCTAAATCGCGCCCCTTCTTCGCCGGGTCGATATCCACTGCTCCAACGATTTGCATGTCAGAGCGTTGGCTAAGCAAACGCGCGATTCCAAGGCCAATCGGTCCTAAGCCATAGCATAATATGTGTATAATCTTCATTGTTCCTCCGTGAACAGATACATACACTAGCCGGTGTCGTGTCATTGTGACGAGAATGCGCATCGTGCTCGACAGGAGCGATGATGCCCAATTCGTGGCATTTTCGCATTCATGCTATAATAACGCCCCATCTGGGCAGTGTCAAAAAGAGGTGAGGAGTCGTCGTTGGCAACCATTCTACTCATAGATGATGATGTAACGCTTTTGGCGAGCCTCAGCGCCCAACTCGAAGAGGCTGGCTACAGTGTCGTCAAAGCCAACGAGGTTATGCATGCGGAGTTGAGCCTCACCGAACAGCAACCTGACTTGGTGGTGATGGAAGTCCGCATCAATCAGAACGCCGGATGGGATTTGCTCTCGCAAGCCGCAAGTCAGGCGCCGGTAATCGTGGTCAGCGCCAACAGCCGCGAGGAAGATGTCGTGCGCGGCATCGAGGCCGGCGCCGTTGACTATATCGCCAAACCATACCGTTCGAACGAACTGCTGGCCCGCATCCGCCTTCGCTTGGGAAGCGCCTCTCGCGCCGTTGGAACTCTGAAAGAGCCTGCTTCAGGGCAGGCGGTTATGGAAACGTCGTCCGCCGCTGCGCCGCCCGAGGCGTCAACAGAGCCATCCGCGCTGCCGTCCGAGGCGCCAACAGAGCCGCCCGCCGCACCGCCCATCTCGCCAGAGAAGAGCAACGCCACGCCCGCTGAGTCGGCAAAGACGCCCGAGCCAAGCGACTCGTCGGCGGTGTTTATGTCTGAAGCCGAGGAATTGGCTTTGTTGCGCTCGGCAGGTGATGAGCCGCCGCCACAGCACAGTATTTTATCGCGAAAAGTTTCGCGCGATGGAAAAGAAACGCTGGGTGAGCGCATCCACGCCGAACGACTGCGCCGGCGGGTAACTCTGGTACAGGCCGAGAACGAGCTAAAAATTCGGATGTCCTATCTTCAGGCGATAGAGGACGATAAGTTCACGTTGCTGCCGCGCGGGCCGCTGGCCGGTCAGATGCTGCGCAACTACGCCACCTACCTTGGTCTGGACGTTGGTCCGATTATGGACGAATACAAGCGCCTGCATGCCACCGATGCCCTCGTGCCGGCTCCGACGCTGGCAGGATCGCGCCGTCGCCGCTCACTGCCCAAATGGCTCGTCTGGATCGCCGCGATTATGCTGGCGCTGACTGTCAGTATTGGCGGCATCTGGTACTTTGACCCGACTGGGTTTGCGACAATCGAAAACAACCTGCGCAATCTGATTGTTGCACCGCTCGCCACGGTAACCCCAACCCCAACTCTCACGCCAACACTATCGCCAACTATCGCTACACCCCCGACCCTGACTCCCACGACTAGTCGACCGCCGCCCGCGGCGACACAGGTAACGCCGCGTTAAGCCCAGGAGTCAGTGCTGTGTCCGAGTCGCCGCCCCCAGGTGAAGAACGCCCTGAGGAAGCGCCGCAGTTCGATATTGAGGCGGCACGGTTGCGCTACCGCCGCATGATGCGCGGGCGGATAATGAAAACACTCTACGCTATCACTGGGGTGGTGATTTTGTTCGCGTGGGGACTTGGCATCGCGGCGATGTTCAGCTCCTCGGTCGAAGGACTGCCCAACCACGATATCAGCGTGCCGCCCCAGCAATGCATCGCATGCCACAGCCAGCCAACCAACAATGCGCCAGTCATGTCTCACCCGGCGATGCCGACCTGCGGCTTCTGCCATCGGCAGAGCTTTCCTGAGCCATGATGTTGGACTTATGGACGTTTGAATGTTAGCAGGTTGGCACATTATTATCGGGGTTGATTAGCGTCCATCGATGGCATCAGCGGGCCATTGCAGGATGGCATCCTTCGGCCGCGCCAGTCCTGAGCGAAGCCGAAGGGCTCAGGGCTGGCGTTTGAACGTTTGAATGTTGATACGGTTAGGATTGCTCTAGTCAGATACCCACCGCGAAGCAGGTGGGCTTGTGCTCGCTCCTCCGACCGATGTCGGCGCAGCACACGAGGCCGTCTGACGGGCGGCCCGAAGCGCGATAGTCACGGCAGCGTTCGTATCGGCGGCAGCCGTATGGCCGCACCAGAGACAACGGAAATGGGCCTGATCGACACGGTTGGCTTTCGCGCAGTGGCCGCAGACCGC
>JAKSDJ010000374.1 GCA_022360155.1 Chloroflexales bacterium
CTGGTGGGTGAGTCGGGCTGCGGCAAAACCACCACTGGGCGCTGAATTATGCGTGCCATCGACCCCACCGAAGGAGAAGTGCTGTTTCGTCGCAACGGCGCCATGATCGATATTGCCCACATCCCGTCGCGTGCGATGAAAGCCTTCCGCCGCGATATGCAGATTATTTTCCAAGATCCCTTTTCATCGCTCAACCCGCGCATGACGGTCTTTGAAATAGTAGCGGAACCGCTGGTCATTCACGGCTTGGCCTCTGGTGATGAGTTGCGTCAGCGTGTCCGAGAGCTTTTGGTGGCCGTCGGCTTGAATGCGCAGCATATGAATCGCTATCCCTACGCCTTCAGCGGAGGACAACGCCAGCGCATCGGAATCGCTCGGGCGCTCGCCCTGCGTCCCAAACTGATTGTGGCAGACGAGCCGGTCTCGGCGCTGGATGTTTCGATCCAGGCTCAGGTGCTCAATTTGCTGGAGGATCTGCAGCAGGAGTTCAAGCTCACATATCTGTTCATCGCTCATGACCTCTCGGTGGTCGAGCATATCTCCGACCGGATTGCGGTGATGTATCTGGGAAAAGTGGTCGAACTGGCCGCCGCCGATGCGCTCTATAACCAACCTTGCCACCCCTACACCGAAGCGCTGCTGTCGGCTATCCCATTGGGGCAACCAGGGCAGAAGAAAAAGCGCATTATGCTTAAGGGTGACGTGCCTAGCCCAGCCAATCCGCCATCCGGCTGTAAATTTCACACCCGCTGCGCCTACGCCCAACCCATCTGCGCGCAGGAAGAGCCGCCGCTCAAGGAAATCGCGCCTGATCGCTATGCAGCCTGCCATTTTTCTGGGGAGTTAACGTTATTGGGGTTTGACAGCGCTGCAAAACCGGCGCACTAAACTGCATTCAATACGCAAAGGAGTCTCAAGTGTGCAATCAACACTGGCCTTCAGAAATGCGAACTTTTCAGGATGAACGCACTGGGCGCACGATCCAGCAGTTGACCAATCAAGGCAATAACGTGCATCTCTACTTTACAGAGAACGCTTTTGACACCAGCGGAGCGTTCATCATTTTTCGCTCAGACCGCGCCTCGGGTGAACAGAAAGCGCCGTACGATGACCCGCACTACAATCTTTTTAAGCTCAGCCTCGACAACGGCGAAATCATCCAGCTCACCGACGAGTCGCATCCGGTCGAATCGGTCACCAAAACGCCGGACAGCCAACTGATTGTCTATTCCACCGGCAACCAGATTAAAGCGCTGGACCTGAATAGTGGCGCAGCGCGGGTCGTATATGCCGAGACGGGCGATTTTGACGTGGGAGCGCCATCGATCAGCCATAATCGACGCTACATCGCTTTTGCGCGGAACGAGCGCGTCCCCATCCAGCGGGGGCCAAACTACGCCGGTTTCAAAGAACATTTCTATACAATCAAAGATGGGCGCATTACTATAGCCTATCTGGATGGCTCGGGGGCGTTTGACGCCTACCGTGATACGCATTGGCTGGGCCATTTTCAATTTTGCCCCGATGACAGCACGCTGGCGATGTTTTGCCACGAAGGCCCTTGGCATTTGGTCACTCAACGCATCTGGCTGCTCGATTTTGTCAGCCGTAGCGCCAAACCGTGCTTTCGTCAGCGCGAGGAAGACTCTATTGGTCACGAGTTCTGGACCAATGACGGCTACATCTTCTTCGACAATCGCGGCCCCGAACACGATGGCGCCATCACCTCCGACCGCACCCAAGCTGTCGTCACAGCACCCAACGTCAATGCAAACGCAATGCTTCCCTTCGTCGGGTTGGCGGATCGGCATAGGAATGTCGTTCGGCGGCTGGATATGCCATACTACTGTAACCACTATCACGCCGGTCCCAACCAGAATCTCCTTGTCGGCGATGATGTCGACACCCTCGTCCTGATCGACACCACAGACGACGCTCCACCGATTGAGACGCTGTGTTATCACGGCACTTCATGGCACACCCAATCAAGCCACTGTCATCCCACTTGGAGTTGGGACGGGCGTCAAATCCTGTACGCCTCGGATCGCGGCGGGCAAGTCAATTTGTATTTGCTAGAGATGTAGATTTGTGGGCGCTTTCCGGGCTGAAATACGGTGATGCGGCGATATCAGCGCGTTCGCGCCACATCGCCGCATCGTTTCCACAAGACAGCGTCAAGCCAGGACGCTTCGATTTGAGCCCGGCTGAAGGCTCATCATCACCGGGAAGAACCGGAAGCGCGATCAGGCTGAACACGGGGTCAAGCCACGCGAGCTGAGTAATGTGCGGATCTTACCTAATAGATGTTCGAAATCTACAGGCTTTGTTTCGTACTCATCACAGCCTGTTTCGAAGCATTTTATGCGATCCTCTTTCAGGGCAAAAGCCGTGAGCGCAATGATCGGGATAGTTCGTGTGGCGGGCATTAGGCGAATCCGGGTAGTGGCCTGCCAGCCGTTTAGCTTTGGCAGGCCCATATCCATCACAATCAGATCCGGGCGGTTGACTCGCGCCCGATGAACGCCTTCTATGCCATCAACAGCGGTGATCACCTGATATCCCGCAATCTCAAGGTGGCGCGTCAACACATCGCGGATCATCTCATCGTCTTCAACAATCAGAATTTTAGACATTGATACCTTCCCTATCTAATCCAATACCATTACCATACAGGAGTTGTTCCGTGACGACGCTTGGCAAGCGTTGGAGCAGTTCCGCACGGGTAGAAGCGCCCTGCTGCAAGATCTCTACAACCGAGTCATTGAGGCGCTGGAATTCAGTCGGCGTAATTTCCCGCTCAGTAACAACGATAATCGGCACGAGACCGCCAACCGGGCTAGCGCGCAACGCTTCAATAACCTGAATGCCATCCTGCTTCGCCAACATCAAATCGAGTAGCACCAAGCTGGGTTGGTGCTGCATCAGCCCATCCAGCGCCTCGTCACCATCCACCGCTTCGATGATATCCCAATGGGTGCCTTCAAGGGTTTGGCGGAAGACATTGCGCAATTCCATATCGTCTGCAACCAGCAGAAGCCGTTCCTCGGTCGGGGTCTGCGCATCATTTGCTGTAGCGCTGTAGCGCTTCAACAGCTCGATAAGTCGTTCGCGCTCGATTGGCTTGAGTAGATAATTGGCAGCCCCAAGCATAAAAGCGCGATCTTTGTCGTCGACAATCGTCAGCATAATAACCGGAATATTGGTTAGTTCAGGATCGGACTTGAGCTCTGTTAAGACGGACCAGCCATCGACGCCGGGCATCAATACATCGAGAATGATGATATCGGGGCGCAAATCACGGGCCAGGCCCAGACCTTCGTCGCCGCGCGAGGCTGTCTCGACCATAAAGCCCTCTGTATTTAGATAGCGAGCGAGCACATCACACACAGCCGGATCGTCATCGATCACCAACACCAGGCTACCGACCCACTGCTCCAAGCTGATATCCGGTGTGGCTTTGGAGAGATAATGTTCCGCTGCTGAGCCGCTCGAATTGATGTTCATCTGCGCCTGCTGAGAGATAGGCAGATGGACCGTGAAGGTTGTGCCAACACCATACTCACTGACCAAAGAGATATCGCCGCCCATTAACTGGCAGAGCCGGCGGCTGAGCGCCAGGCCAAGCCCAGTGCCGCCGTATTTCCGGGTCGTCGAGGTATCGGCCTGGGTGAACATCTGGAACAAATTCTGCACCTGTTCCGGTGTCATACCGATCCCAGTATCGGTAACATGGAAGTATAGATGCTCTTGCTCATCCGCTTGCTCGCGGCGGATCTTCAAAGTAACAGCGCCTTGATGGGTGAATTTGGCGGCATTACTGAGCAAGTTGAACAATACCTGGCGAACTTTGGTTTCGTCGGTATGGATCACGTCGACATTGTCGTCACAACGAAGAACCAAGGTATTCCCGTTGCTTTCGAGTAGCGGCTGTACCATCGCAATAACATCCTCGACCAGCGACACAACGTTGAAGGTTTCAGGATCCAACTCCATCTTACCGGCTTCGATCTTGGAGATATCGAGAATATCGTTGATTAATGCTAGCAGGTGCTTGCCAGCCCGGCGAATATTATCGACATCATTAAGCGCTATCTGGGCGCCTTGCATAGTCTGGTGACGCAATAGATCGCTATACGCGATAATCGCTGTCAAGGGTGTACGCAGTTCATGGCTCATGTTGGCCAGGAATTCGCTCTTGGCCCGGTTGGCCTGTTCGGCAACGATACGCGCTTGCTCGCTGGCCTCACGCTGGGCTTTCAACTGGGCGATCATCTGATTGAAAGATGTTGCCAGCGTACCCAACTCGTCTTGCGAGTTGACCTCAAGAGGTGTATCCAGGTCGCCACGAGCCACAGTCTTTGTGCCATCGACCAACGCGGCGATTGGGCGCGTAATCCGCACACTGAACACAGCTGCTCCCGCCAGTGCGAGAAAAAAGAAAGCGGCCATCGCAAAGATTGTCGACGACATTGTCGCCGCAGTCCCCTGCTGGATTGCAGCAACAACCGTACTGGATTGTCCTGTCACCTCGTCAATCGGCGCAACCAGGCTCAGTCGCCAATCTAGATCTGCGAGTTCAGCCGTTGCAATGAACATGGGCTTATTGTCGATGGCGATTGTCTGGATTCCGCCTGCACCCAATTGCACAATGCTGCGTAGCTCAGGATCGCTCAGATCGAGACCAATCGGTTGAGTACGGTCTTCCGGAACGGGGATGTCATCAAATCCAGTCAGCGCCTTGATCGCAACCGGCGGCCCGGCGATCAAGCGACCTGTACCGTCGGTAAGAAAGGCATAGCTATTCGGGGTCAACCGTAGTTGGTTGAGATGCTCAAGCAACTGTTGCAATGTTACATCAAGGCAAATCGAACCACCGAAACCGCTGCTGCGATACACCGGGCTGCAAGTAGTGATCATAAACCCGTTGCCGGCAGCATCAAGGTAGAGCGGCGACCAGATCGTTTCACGACCGGGATTGGCCTCTGGGCCGCTTAGGGCAAACCAGGGCTCTGTTGTCAATTTCACGTCCGGCGGTACATTCCCATTCAGCGTCCCCATCGGATAATAGCGCGAGACATCGCTGGCGCTCAGGTAGTAGATCGCAACAGCTTGATCAGTCTGCTCTAACAAGATCGGCGCAAGTGCATCGAGCGGAAGTGATTCACGCACTGCGATTTGCACCTCTGGTATTTCCAGCGGGGCGAAGTTGGGAATATACACATCGCTGCGCCGCATCGGGTTGGTATCGAAGAAGGCGCCACCTGCATCTTGTTCAAGGCTGCTTAGTGGCTCGTCTAGATCGGCGGAGTCGTCGATCTGGAGACGGGTCTCCAGATATTCAACTGCGGTGCGGCCCGCCATTGCCGGCTGATGCAGGTACGAAGATGTCAGGTTTGCCTCACGCTGGATCAGCGCCTGCAGCGAGTCACGTCCTTGCATCTGTAGACCAGCAATGCTCTGCTCTTTGGCGTTTTGCTGGGTCTGGCGAAAACCATACGTTACAAGTAATGTCAAGGCAAGCGCAAGGATCGCCAGGAAGGCGAATGTCGCGACGATGAGTTTGGTACGAAGGCTGTGCCATGGTAACTGCATAATCATACCCCAATGTTTTGCTTGAACGATATACCTTTGGACCATAAGGTCACGGCGCTTCTCTTAGATTGGTGATAATATCGATTCACTGGGTTCAACAGCGCGCGTGTAGCATGCCGGTTCAGCAATCAGCTCCTGCTGGATTATGTCGGCAATCATGCGCTCCAATATTGCTGTGTCGATGGCCGGTATACGAATTGTGCTTCCAGCAATACCTGCCAGGGTGTTCTGAACGTCGAAACTATATCGATTCAGGACATCGATCCAGTCAGCGGCGTCCGGATTATGAGGAAAGTAGTTGAGCAAACTATGTAGTATATGATCAGGATCGGCTAGAACAACATCAAGCAGCGTGCGATGCCAGTCCTTGTACGAAACGAGACGCACATAGTAGCCAAGCCACTGAAGCGCCTCGACAACCCAACGCCAGTCTGTCTGATGAGGGTTTTGCAGATGAAATGTGGTGTTGGCCAATACGAGTTGCTGCGATAGGCGGGTGATTATCTGCGCTGTGACATCAACCGGCAGCAGGTTTTCCACCAAGGGGATATCTGGCGCAGCGCCAAGCTGAAGACAGCCAGCAACAAGACGCACGAAAAAGTCATCACTGTTGCTAGCGCCACTACGACTATGGCTGCCAATCCGTCCTGGTCGATAGATTGAAACCGGCAAACCGCGCGCGCGTGCGATTCCCAAGATGGCCTCGGCCACCCATTTGCTCTGCTCGTAGCCTTTGGCACTGGTACAGATGCTCAGTTCCGCATCCTCACGCACGACGCCCTCGTGACCTGCCGCTAGTGTAACAGCCAGAGTCGAAACATAGTGAACGGGCTTCACTTTGTCTAAGCATGCCAGTCGCAGCACTTCGATCGTTCCCTGCACATTTGCTGACTTGAGCGCAGCATAGGGATGTAGGTAATGCACTTGTGCAGCAGCGTGATAGATGACATCGATTATACTGGCCAAGTGTTGAAAAGTCTTCGGGTCCATTCCAAGCAATGGCTTGCGCAAGTCGCCAAGCACCGGGAAAACACGACTCTGCCAGTTGTTAGGGTCGATAGAGTATCGGGTAAACACTTGTTGTAGGCGAAGAGTTGCATGCTTTATATCCTCATCACGGATTAAACAGTAGATTCGCGCATCCGTACAAGCCAAAAGCTCTTCCAACAAAAACGCGCCAAGATATCCAGTTGCTCCGGTTAGAAAGATTGCTTGGGGCGGTGCAGTCTTAGGCTGCCAGGGGGTGTGGGGCGTAATTGCCGGATCAAGAACCACATCGGCGAGCAATTCTTCTGGATTCGGCGCGGATGGTATACTGCTCTGATCGTGCATAGCTTGGGCAAACGTTGCAACTGTCGGCGTCTCAAAGAGCATTTGGAGCGGGAGCGTGCGTTCGAAGACGGTGCTTGCCAGCGCGACCGCGCGGGCTGCCGCTAGTGAATGTCCGCCAAGTGCGAAGAAATTATCGTTAGCGCCGATGTGCGGCCAGCCAAGAACCTGGGACCAGATGTTGGCCAAGATGATCTCTTCCGGCGTACGCGGCTCTGCGGTTGACTCCTGTGTGGATGTTTGCACACCTGGTGCAGGCAAAGCTCGGCGATCAAGCTTACCATTAGAAGTTAACGGCAACGCCGCCAACGGCACAAAGGCTGCTGGGATCATGTAGTGGGGCAGCTTCTCATGCAAGAGCTTGTTCAGTTCGGTATAGAGACGGTGCTTGGCGAATGATTGGTCGCCTGAAAGGCCTATGGCCTCATAGTTGTCGACCTCAATGTAAGCTACCAACTGAGACACGTCTGGAATATCTTCGCGGGCCAGGGCAACTGCGTTGTGAATAGCTGGATGCTGGCGCAAGATTGCCTCGATCTCATCTAGTTCGATCCGATAACCGCGCACCTTGACCTGATGATCAATCCGTCCTAGAAATTCGATATTACCATCGGCTCGGTAGCGCGCCAGATCGCCTGTTTTGTAGAGTCTTTGAACCGCTGGGGCGTTGGAATGATCAGATGTTGGGAAGGGATTCGCGACAAAACGCTCCGCCGTTAACTCGGGGCGGTTGAGATAACCTCGTGCCAGACCGACTCCGCCGATATAGAGTTCACCCACAATACCCACTGGCGCAAGCTGCATGTTAGCATCGAGAATATACACCTGGGTATTGGACAACGGACGACCAATCGGAATAGTGGTCATTGTCGCAGCCGTGGTTTCATCACAGCTAAGTTCAAACAGTGTGGTCGTAATTGTGGCCTCAGTTGGTCCATACGCATTGAGGAATTTCATAGCCCGTCCGGTCAGTTTTGCCCAGCGCCGCAGCTTATCAGCTGAAGGCTTTTCGCCACCGACTAGTAGCACTTTTAGCGGCGTCTGCAACGATTGGCGACGGAGCCACAAATCATCAACCCACTGGTGCCAAATCGATGCCGGAAGCTGGAGAATATTGATCTGCTGGCGTTCACAGAGTTGGGTCAACTGATCGCCGACGAGTTGAGTTGGCGCAATTGTTGGCAGCACGAGGGTCGCACCAACAGCCAACGCCGGGAAGAGGGTGGCAGCCGAGGCATCGAACTCTATCCCGGAGAACTGGAGCACTCGGTCATGCGCATCGAGCGCATGGCGTTCAACCATCGCAAAGGTATGATTGACCAGCCCACGATGCTCAACCAGTACGCCCTTGGGCGTTCCGGTCGACCCGGATGTGTAGATGACATAGGCCAGACTATCGGCGGTGGCGCTGTTCGTAGGATTGAGATCGTCTTCAGCGGATATGTCGGGCTCCTCGTCTAGACAGATTATGTACGCTGTATGGGGTACTGGCAAACGATCACCCCCATCACGCTGCGTCAGCAACACTGGAGCGCGTGTCTCGTTCAGGATCAGCGCCAGCCGCTCTTCGGGGTAGCTTGGATCGAGCGGAATATAAGCGCCACCGGCTTTCAGAATGCCTAGGACACCGACGATCTGTTCCGGCGAACGATCCATCGCCAAGCCGACCATTACATTAGGGCCAACGCCAAGCGCTTGTAAGCGTCGCGCAAGCTGGTTCGCACGCCGGTTGAGTGTACGATAGCTGATCTGCTGATCTTCGCAGACGAGAGCAATTGCAGCGGGAGTGCGCGCTACCTGAGCTTCGAACAGTTCGTGAATGCAGATTTCATTGGAATAATCTGTAGCTGTGTCATTCCAGTTGATCAGCAAATACCAGCGTTCAACTTCATCAAGCAGCGAGAGCCGGTCAATAGGCTTCTGCGGATCGGCGACAATTGCGTATAGTAAAGCTTGAAATTGTCGCCCCATACGAGCAATGCTGGCGACTGTAAAATATCCAGGGTTATAGACCCAGTCAATCTGTATCCTCCCCGCAGCGTGTGTGACATACAAACCTAGATTGCCGGAGAACTGCGACGGTAAGGGATACGGTGATAGCTCCCGACCCTTCGCAAGACTCTGGTAGTGGAAAAACGTATACGTATCGCCGGACACGCCCGGCAAAGCTCTACCGAAAGCAGATTCGCTATTGCGCCTCAGATAAGCGCTGATGTGGGTTAGCAGATCGATAAACCGAGAATCATCGGCAAGATCAATCGTGAATGCTGCAGAAGCGGTTGTCATAACAGGCGCGGCGCCATTGGTCTGCTTTAATAGAGATGAAACCGGCACAACGGTTAGGGTTGGTATGCGCGTATAACGGGCCAGTAAAATGAAGAATGCGGCCAGTATTACCTTGCACAGGTCGCCAGAATCGTTATTTCTGAGAAGACGCAATGCATCAACAAGAGAGGCGTCAAGCTCGATAGTCCGTACCACAGACTGTGGAGATACATCCGCAATACTGCGATGATCGTATGGCAGCTGACATTCTACCCCGAGGCTAAGGGTATGAATGGCAGCTCCTGCTGCAATCGACAGGTGATTGTTGGAGCCATTCAAATGATCTGGCAGCAGATGTGACATACAGGATCCTCCATTGACGCAACCACGGCAAGTTGCTATCGGCAAGAAATTTGTTAGTCTGTTTGCGGGTTACGTCTTTTTGTTGGAAGCATATAGCGGTTTGTCCGCTACAGACGAGTGAAAACGATGGTATCAGAAGAGATGTACCAGACGATAACCAAGGTGTCTTTTTGCTGATGAATAAAACATGAAGATTTGCAGGTTTTTATAGCATTCACATAACACAAATGTCAGAATTGGTTCTCAACGGTCATCACGAGGTCGAGCGCCTCAGCTCCAACGGGTACGCCCTTGATCGGCAGGGGTTTTGCTAGGTCGCCGGGCGAGGTGCAATAGCGAATTCACTGCGGGAACACATCGCGAGCAGAATGGCGTCATCTGCATATGGATTGGCGTGACATGCTAGTGTAATGGCGCTATACTTGCGCTATCATAAGCGCGTCGCTTGGTCCGATAATCAGGCGCAGCAGTTCTAGCACTGTTGGCATCGAGCCGCAACAGCGCCGTACTCCAATAGCGCATATTCCTGAAGGAGTCGAGATGAGTAATGTAAAGAAAGTGGCACTCGTCACCGGCGCGTCAGCCGGTATTGGCAAGGCAATTGTTCGCAAGCTGCTCAGCGATGGGTGGACAGTCTATGGGGCGGCCCGCAGGACCGAGCAGATGTCCGATATTGCATCGCAGGGCGCTAAGGTTTTGTCGCTCGATGTCACAGACGATCAGAGCATGCAGGCGGCAGTCCAAACCCTGCTCGCCGCTGAGGGTCGCATCGACGCGCTGGTGAACAATGCGGGCTACGGTTCTTACGGTGCGCTCGAAGATGTACCGATCAACGAGGCCAAACGCCAATTCGAAGTGAACGTCTTCGGGCTGATGCGGCTGACCCAGCTTGTACTGCCAACGATGCGCGCCGCCCGGTCGGGGACAATCGTGAATATCACCTCGATGGGCGGTCGAATCTGGATGCCAATTGGCGGGTGGTATCACGCTACCAAGCATGCGGTCGAGGTTTTGTCAGATGCGCTGCGGGTCGAGACCAGAGAGTTCGGGATCAAGGTGGTTGTGGTTCAGCCAGGGGCTATTCAAAGTGAGTGGTCGTCTATTGCCGCTGACACGCTCGAGCAAAGCTCGGGGAATACAGTCTATGGCAATTTGGTTCGGCCAATGACCAGATTGCTCCGCAACTATACCATGGCCTCATCGCCGTCGGTCATCGCCAATGCGGTATCCAAGGCAGTCAACAGTGTGCAACCGCGCCGACGCTATGCAACCCCGATGGATGCGAAGGCGCTAATTTTCCTGCATCACTGGATGCCGGACTGGCTCTGGGAGCGCCTCATCGACCGTACATTCAGGTAAGGAGGTTTCATGGAGCACCCCTTCAAGCTTTCACCGGGATGGCGCTTGGTACTGCGCGACCTTGGCATTCAGCCGGCCAATGTTCTCCGTCGCGCCCAACTGCCGGAGGATCTCCTCGCTCGCGTGAACGCGACGGTTTCTGCCGAGAGCTATTTCCGCCTCTGGCAAGCCGTGGCAGACGAGTTGGGCGACCCGGATTGCGGGCTGCGGATCGGCCAGTTGATCTCGGCTGAAACGTTCGATCCGCCAATTTTCGCCGCCCTCTGCAGCCCGGATCTGAACACCGCCGCAGTTCGGCTCAGCCGCTTCAAAAAGCTGATTGGTCCGCTCACGCTCGACGTTGATGTGCGCTCAGACCGCACCGTACTCGCCCTCGGCTGTATTGGAGCCCCGCGCCTTCCGGTTGCGCTCGGTACGACCGAAGTGGTGTTTCTCATCCATTTCACGCGCATGGCAACGCGCTCGCCCGTACAGCCGATTGAGGTTACGATGCCCGAACCTGTCCGCAATCCAGATGCCTACGCGGCGTTTCTGGGTGTTGCCATGACAACGGGGCCCTCGTATTCGGTGAGCTTTACAGAACAGGACGCCCGGCTTCCTTTTCTCACTGCAAACGCGCCGATATGGGGCATTTTCGAGCCGCAGTTTCGGCAACGGCTTGCGGAGATCGAGGCAACAGCTCAGGTAGCCGAGCGCGTCCGGGCGGCGCTCCTCGAATTGCTGCCCAGCGGTAGAAGCTCGATCCAGGATGTTGCGCAGATTCTGGGGATCAGCCCCCGCAGCCTCCAGCGCAGCCTCGGGCGCGAGTCGACCCGTTTTCAGAAGGTGTTGAACAAGACGCGCGAGGATCTTGCTCGCTATTATCTCAGAACGTCGGCGTTGCCAGGCGCAGAGATCTCGTTCTTGCTCGGCTACGATGATCCGAACTCCTTTTTTCGGGCCTTCCATCAGTGGACCGGCGAGACACCAGAGTCGGTTCGGGCTGCGCTCCAAAGGAGGGGTTGAGCTTAGAGGCTGTCTGAAAAGGGGTATGGAATGCGGCAGCCATGCTGCCGCGCGCAAGCACGGCTTGCGCATTCCACATGTTGACGTGCCGATGCTCCGC
>JAKSDJ010001038.1 GCA_022360155.1 Chloroflexales bacterium
CATTGGCTGGTTGGTGATCGCCACAATCCTCGTGATGCTGTTTCTGGGCGTTTGCTACGACATGTTGATGGCCTACCTGAATAGCTTCTTCAAACAGCGTACCTGGAACAGCATCGCCCTAGCGGCCGGTATCTTGCCTCCGCTGTTGAGCGCCGGGGCAATCCTGGCCGGTTGGGACATTCTCGGCGTTCTGGTAGCGATGATGGTTGCGCCCGCGATTGCTGTGACTGTAGCCGTATGGAATGTCGCACGATTGTGGATTGCCGATTTGCGTCTTGCAGTTAATGAAACAGCAGCCATCGCTCCCGGATCGCAACCGCAGGACTGGCTGCCGCCGGGCTTTCTGCGCTACTGTAGCGTCTCGTTCCTCATGACTATAACCGATTATATCGCCAGCGCGCAGTTCGCGGTTTTTCTAGCGCAGGACATCAGCGATGTGGCCTTGCTGTGGGCTGGTGCAGCAGTGGTGCGAATGGTTCTGGCCTATCTCTACACGCCAATGGTTGGCATCCAGGTTCCGCTCTTCGCCCGTGTCCGCGCCGGCGAGGGCGGCACGCTGCTGCAAGCGTATCAGTCGCTGATCCGCTTGCAAGTCTTGCTGCTGCTGCCTGGCGGGATTGGCCTCTTGCTTCTGGCCCAGCCGGTGCTCGTCGTGATTAGTCCAGAAGCCTACCTTGGCGCGATCCCGCTGGTCTGGGTGTTGGCGCCTAGCCTTTTCCTGGAAAGTCTGCTGACTACCGCCCACAACGCACTGATTGTCTATGAACGGTTGCGCATTATTATTATCTCGCGGCTACTGACCCTTGTAGTGGTCGTGCCACTGGCGATCTGGCTGCCGCAAACCCTGGGTTTACTGGGCGTGGCGTTGGCGTTTGGCCTGGCTCGCTTGGCAGCGGGCTTTTGGGTCACAGCGAGCGGCTATCGGTTGCTGGGGTTGCGTTGGCCCTGGCGCTTTACACTGCGGGTGCTCGCGGCAAGTGGAGTGATGGCCTTGCTGATCCTGAGTGTACGCGGGCTGCTGCCGCCTATTCCTGAGAACCTCACCCTGGCCGACCGGCTGCGCGAAGCGGCGCTCGTGTTGCTGGTCGTGGGCGTGGGAGCGGCAACCTTTTTGGCGACGCTGCGGATGACGGGCGGCTTGGAACCGCAAGACCGCGATCAACTGGCCAAATTGCGCTTGCCGTTGAAGCGCTGGATCTTGCGGATACTGTGACAGCCGCCTCGCAATACCTACGTAATTGCAAGGTTTAGGGCGACAATGTCTTGCAAATCTGCCCTGCCATGTGCGTTATAACATCTATACGCGATCTGGCAAGATAGGTTCGTTCATACATGTCCGTATTGGGCTAAAGCATGCTCTGTAAAGTTGAGGGCTCGGTAGCGAATATAGCATCATTCAATTCTAGCAGCTCTGCTTGGCTGCTGATTAGGGTGAGACCATCACGACGAACAGCCAAAATTGAGCAAGGATACAGCCTGCCGGTGGGCTAAGGCCCAAGTGATCAGCGTGGTCTCATCTATTGGCGAGATGGAACAAGAGGAGGAATTTGTGTCGGATCTGCTAACTCATTGGGCCGTATTTGACGATTGCCGCCAGCTAGCGCAGCACGACGATCAGATCGAGCCGCTCTTCTGCAATCTCATCGCGACCAAGTCGGATAGTGTTGGGCTTGGCGTCGTTACCAGAAGCCGCAACCGTTTGCGTTGGCTGCCCAGCATTATTGCCCACGCCCGCGATGAATGGGAACACCCCGCGCAGCGGCCTCGCCTCGAACGCCACGTTGCCTTTGCGCTCGGCAGTCTCTTGCGTCGCGCCTGCGACCGCGCGGTCAAGCCGCTGATGAAGCAGTGTGCCAAGACTGCGAAGAAGGCCGACCACCCCCCACCCGACCCGTTTCGCGATGTGTCGGCATACTACGATTCGCACATCTTTCGTCAGGTCTATATGAATGGGGCTGATGGGGCCTTTAACCGCTTTCTGTTCGCCGATAATCAGACTTCATCGGGGCAAGCATTGGAGGCGTTCATCCGGGCGCTGTTCCAACGCACCCTGCTTGCGAGTCACTCGATCATACCGGATGACAATGATATCGAAGGATGGATCGACCGTTTGCTCGATACAGTCCAGCCGCTCTCGATCGATGTCCAGCTTTTTGTGGATGTATTCCAGCGCCCCGAGCCTGCCAAAATGCAGCAATATGGGGTCGAAACTCTGTTCTATCGCGCCGATGACCCGGCGATACAGATAGCTCGCGCCTTGCAACACGGCGATCGGGTTACAACTGATCAGGTCCGGAACGCACTAGCGGATAGCGCAAACACAAGCCGCTACGGGCAGGCGCTAGGCTTGGGAATGGCCTATTTACGTGACGCTTCGACCTTCTGGCAGCGCAAGAGCGCAACATTATTAACACCAGACGAACCATCATCCTGATCGCGCGCGAATCGTGAAGTGGCTGGATGCTGCGATGAGGGATTGATCGATTGGTTTGGGGAATAGGGTTTGCCTTTTCCTTCGTTTTCTGACATCCGCCCCTACGCTGCAAGCGTATGAAGAATAAGCACATTACATAGGACAAACAGTACATGAAAGATGGAGAGTTCTCGCCCGGCGCCGGCTTCTTTCGCTTCAAAGACGAGCAGAGCGAATCGAGTAAGCAACTAAAGGTGCGTTTCTATCACCCCTCAGCATTACGTAGCGACTCCCCGATCGTGTTCGTGATGCACGGCACCAAACGCGGCGCCAGAACGTGTTGTAATAACTGGGCGCTGGCAGCCGAGCGTTTCGGCTTTCTGTTGCTCTGCCCACGATTTGCACGAGATGACTACCCTGCCCGAACTTATCATCTTGGCAATATAGTGGATCGCGCCGGCAACCAAATGCCTAAAGCACAGTGGACCTTTGGCGTGATCGAGCGCCTGTTCGATTGCGTGAAAGAACACACCGGCAACACGAGCAGCCACTATGCCATCTACGGTCATTCGGCAGGGGCGCAGTTTGTGCATCGCATGGCAATGTTCATGCCTGAGGCCCGTTTCAGTTTTGCTATTGTAGCGAATGCTGGTTGGTACACCATGCCTACGTTCAATTCTAGCCAATTCCCGTATAGTCTCAGCGGTTCTGATGCTACGCCTGAGCTCCTCGCCAGCGCGCTGAGTCGGCAGGTCTTGATTATGCTAGGGGAAGATGACACCAACGTCGATGATCCGTATCTCAAGCGCTCACGTAGGGCGATGCAGCAAGGCGCTCATCGCGTCGAACGCGGACTCGCCTTCTACCAACATGCACAGCGCCAGGCGGAGCAATTGGGCATGCCGTTGAAATGGAGGCTCAAGACGGTGCCTGGCGCAACCCATAATAATACGCAGATGATGCCATTTGCCGCTGCTGAAATAGCTCAGCATTTCGGCTTGACCGAGCGCTCACCCGAAGTAGATTGATACGTTGGCAGGTTAGCAGGTTGGCAGGTTCGGCATCCTAATGACATGTCTCGTTGTAGTCCTCGTTAGGGAGCGCGGGTGTGATCCACTGAGGCGACTGACCAGTCGCCCGATGGACCACAACCGCCATCACGCGCCGCTCTATCGGCTATCCCCGCTTACACGGGGACTAGCGGTCTATCAGCTATTTTACGTCGCGCAGGTGCGAAATCCGGCAAAAATGTTGTTCCGATCCGGTGTATAGAAATTGCGCCAGGTGTTGCGAATAACGCGAGAGCGCGTGACCCAGCACCCGCCACGGAGCACCTTCTGCTGTCCAAACGACGGTGCGGAGTACGTCTCGTACGGATCGATCTCGAAGCCTGGATACGCATCGAACGTATCTGCGGTCCATTCCCAAACGTTCCCCAGCATCTGGCGGCAACCGAAAGCGCTGTCACCTTTGGGCAAGGCGCGGACATCGACTAAGCCCAGCGCGGCTGAGTCCAGGTTTGCTCGCTCTGGCGAGGGCGATTCATTGCCCCAGGGGTACAGTCGTTTCACCTGCGTGAAGGACCGCCCGTTGGAACCTGGTTCCGCCGCAGCGGCGGCTTCCCATTCGGCTTCCGTGGGCAGACGCCGCCCTGCCCAAGCGCAATAAGCGTTCGCTTCGTAGAAGTTGACGTTCATCATCGGCAAAAATGGATCGAGTGGGCAGTATTGATCAAAGACTCGGCGCTGCCAGCTCCCATCCACCTCACGATGCCAATACATTGGCTGCTCGGCCCCTGCTTTCCGTCGCCATTCCCACCCTTCAGCGCTCCAGTATTCGCGGGCTTGGTAGCCGCCTGCTTCTACAAAGGCTTGGTATTGGGCAATTGTAACCGGCATCGCTGAAATGTGAAAAGGAGCAAGCTCCACCGGATGCGCCCACTTTTCATTGTCGAGCACAAACGGCATGTCCTGTGTCGCTCCCAGCATAAACGTGCCGCCTGGAATCGCCACATCGTGCGGCTCAAAGTCATAGTCGATAGGCGGCGGCATCAGACGGGTGTTGGCGATAGGCGGCGCCGGGTAACCTAACGTCTGTCGGATATGCACCATCGTTTCGCCGTGCATATCTTCATGGTTCGTGACTATACGATAAAAATATGCTGCTTCGTCGGTCAGTTCCTGTTCGGTTATCCGCTTCAGGCAGCGCTGCAAGATAGCCGTGATATAGTCCAAGGTTTCCTGATACGAAGGGAAAGCCAGATCCCAGCGTTCGGCATTGGGAATATTAAAGGAATCATACAGCGTGTCGGCGTTACTCCAGAGCGGTGCTTCGCCATACAGATTGCGCAAAATCCACCGCTCCTGAAACCAGCCGACATGACCCATTTCCCAGATAGGAGGCTCAATAATGCGCATCTTGGAGCCATACATTTGCTCATCGGTCAGTCCAGACAATACCTCCAATTCGCGCTGGCGAGCGTCCAAGAGGTCTTGGGCCAAATTGCTGACACTTGTCGAAAGATCGGGGGCTACTTGAACATTCACTGATCGCTCCTTCCAGATTGTTACGTAATAAACGGTTCGCCTACGGTTGCCTGATCGGAGCCGGCGTAAGATATTGAACGCTAAACAGCCGTTCCGGATCGGTCCAGACTTTCGTCGGTTTGAAGCCAGCCTGTTCCGCTAGGTGCGCAAATTCATTCAAGGTGTATTTATAGGAAGATTCGGTCCAGATCCGCTCGTCCGCATCAAAGAAGAAGCTATGTTCGTCTAGACGGACAGTTTGTTCACACAAGCTGACTAGGTGCATCTCGATTCGTCCGGCTTCTTCGTTGTAAAAGGCTTCGTGTTGAAATTGTTCCAGCGCAAAGTCTGCACCGAGTTCGCGATTGAGCCGAACCAGGATATTCAAGTTGAAGTCGGCGGTCACTCCGGCGCGGTCGTTGTAGGCATCGTGGAGGATGTCTTTATCTTTTTTCAAATCCACGCCGATGAGCAGATCGCTCCGCAGGCCGCAAATGTTGCGGATTTGCCGCAGGAAAGCGATTGCTTCCGAGGGATGGAAGTTGCCGATGGTGGAGCCAGGATAGTAGGTGACATGGCGCGCAGCCTGGGTACTGGGCTTGGGAAGATAGAAGTCGCTCTCGTAATCGGCGCAGACCGGCAGCACTTCCAAATCGGGATAAGCGGCTGCAATGGCAGCGGCCGACTGTTGTAAATGCTCCTTCGAGATGTCAATCGGCACATACCCCGCCGCTTGCGGCAGGTGTTCAAGCAGCGTGCGCGTCTTCTGGCTGCTACCGCTGCCATATTCGATGAGCAAGCACTCCTCGCCCATCAGCTTCGTCATCTCCTTGACATGGGTTTCCATAATAGCTTGTTCGACACGAGTAGGGTAGTATTCCGGCAACTCGCAAATCTGCTCGAATAGTTGTGAGCCGCGCTCATCGTAGAAGAGTTTGCTTGGCAGTTCTTTTTGAGGCTTCTGCAAGCCTTCCCATACTTCCTGGCGCCAGGCATGAGTATCCGGATGAAAATCCAAAACGTGTATTGGGTGTGACATGGTAGGCTATCCTTGTGTGCATGCGAGATATCGTTTCCGAAACGGCAGACAGGCGAATAGAACCTACGAGAAACGCAGGCGCGGAATCAGCGCAAGCTGAACGAGGAAGTTTTCATTCTAGCGTGGGTGATGGGGAAAAGAAAAGGCGGGGGTAGATAATTATTATGATTATATGTGAACAGTAAGGGGAATACACAGATAAAGATGAGGAAAATAATGTCCGGTAGTCGTTTGTTGTGTATCCTAAAACTAACTCCTAAGGCTACATTCATAAGAAGCTTCCTTGCGTGAAGAAGAACATATCAACCGCCACGAAAAAAACACTTCACCCGCTGTTTATTGCTCAAGAAAAGTGTTCCAACAGCTTGTAACATGCGCACTCCTCCGCTTCTATGATGATATAGAGTTGCATTTCCACGATATCGGTAGCTTTACTCCCTATCGATCTTAGCACGCCCGTGCGTGAATGTCAACCCGTGACAGAGCTACATCATCATCCTGCAAGCGAACGCAAATAACACATATGGGCGCGGACTCTCCGCAGATATACGGCGAATGTTTCACCTTTTGTCAATGCTCAGTTCAGCCGACGACCGCGCTTCTTGCAGCTCAAATGAAACGCAGTTTCAATCCGGATCTCCCACAAATGCGCTAGAACAAGATTGCACATGTGAGGGATATCAATCCACAAGCAGCAAGCTATACTGACTGGTGAGTACTCACTACGCCATCTGAAGAATTTGGAGGATATCATTTCGATGACTCGTATGAGCAGTCTTCTGGTCGGCGCCATGGTTTTCCTGTTGAGCTCTGTGGTTATGTTTGCCCACTCTTCACGGGCAGCAACCCCGCTCGGAAATGCGCCGACTTATACTATATTTGCCACCCGTGAGGGTTTGGTTGGCAATCGGACCGCGAATGGTCATATTGTGCAACCGCGTGATCGCTTTGTCGCGCTTCCCTCGCCGAGTGTTCTTTCCCCAGCGGGCAGCAATCAATATCAAGTGCGAATCACCTATAAAGGCCAGAGTACCATCGCTCCGGTGTGGGACGTTGGCCCTTGGAATATCCAGGATGATTACTGGTCGCCCAACCGTCGTTACAGCGACCTGCCGGTCGGCCTCCCAATGGCCCAGGCAGCCTATGAGCAGGGCTACAACGGCGGGCGCGATGAATTTGGTCGTCTCATTGGCCTGCCAAATGGCATTGACATTGCCGATGGCACGTTCTGGGACGATCTGGGCATGATCGACAGCGATTGGGTGCAAGTCTCGTTTCTCTGGCTTGGGAATGATCCTGGCCCCGTCCAGTCTGGAATAGCGGTCAATTCTGCAGTGGCGAATGCGTCGATTGAACCGCCAGTCCTCGAAGAGGGCGCGATCGGCGTTGATGCCGGAGGAGCAGGGTATGCCGCCCATGATGCGATTTGGCATACTGCCGACTGCGGGTTCAATGGCAGCCATGTCTGGACCTACTCGACCACCGATGCGACCCTGAGCGAAAACTGGGCGACGTGGACGCCTACTCTGCCGACTACGGGCTTTTATGAGGTCAAAGCCTATATTCCAGCCTGTGGCGATGTCGCCGCAACGACGGCGGCGCGCTATCGGATTATTCACGATGGCAGCATTCACGATGTTACCATCGACCAGGCGGCAGCGGCTGGAACATGGGCTTCCCTGGGCGTCTATCCTTTTGGCACTGAGCGCACTCCCGAAGTTTTCCTCAACGATGTTGCTGGCGACAGTCAGCGGGCGGTTCGGTTCGATGCGCTAACCTGGACTCCGCGCACCGATATTACCCCGCCCGAAAGCCAGATCACAACAATCACCCGCGCGGAGAGCGGCTTCCTGATCAAGTGGGGCGCCAGCGATGATGCGAGCGGCGTTGCCGCTTATGATGTACAGACGCGCCAACTCCCGAACGGCGCCTGGCACGATTGGCTGGTCAACACTGTGGAGAGCGAAGCCTGGTTTGGCCACACGACGGGCCACGATTTCGCCTTCCGCGCTCGTGCTCGCGATTGGGCCGGTAACCAGGAAGCTTGGCATGAACGGGCAACGATGGACACAATAGGCCAATGAGGCGCTGAGGTGATGAGCGGAGGCAGCGATGCAACAACGTCATCGCCGCCGGCATCCGCCGGATAGAGCCCATCTGAACCAGCCTTGATCGGCCCTAAATAGAAAACCGCCATCCCTGGCCGTATTGGTCAGAGATGGCGGCGCTTGTTTAACGAGCCTTCCAGAGGCGGCAAACTCGTTCGTATTGTGCGCTACGGCGTCATCATGTATTCGAGGCGCGGCGCCTGGGGCTCGGTAAGGCCGCGCAGACCCAGGGGATCAGCCGGTTGCAAGCGCATCTCCAGGCTGCTCAACAACAAACTGCGCAGCGACGAAGCCGAGAAATAGCGCACCACCAACGCGCGCTCCAGCCCGGCCAACTCTTTGGCGCCATCGATGGCGTCTTCAAGCCCGCCTAGTTCGTCAATCAATTGGAGATCGAGCGCCTGCTGGCCGGTATAAATTCGCCCATCAGCAATCTCCAGCACCTGCTCACGCGGCAGGCTACGCCCCTCCTCGATCACATCGACAAAGCGCTGGTAAGCCTCATCGACCAGCTCTTGGAGCACGGCGTTTTCTTCTGCAGTGGGCTCACGCGCCGCCGAGCCAATATCCTTTAATTCTCCGCTTTTGTAAACCAGGGTGCGCAGCCCGATTTTTTCGTAGGTTCCTTCGAGGTTGGTCAGCGACAGGATCACGCCTAGGCTGCCGGTAAACGTGTCGGCATTAGCATAAATCCGCTCGGCAGGCGTTGAGATATAGTACCCGCCGCTCGCCGCCGTCGAGCCCATCGAAACGACTAGATTTTTGCCGGCGTCACGCAACTTCTTCAGCGCCGCATGGATCTCGCTACTGGCGACGACCCCGCCGCCCGGGCTGTCGACGCGCAGGACCACGGCCTTGACCAGCGGGTCTTCCGCAGCCTGGCGGATCTGCGACAGCAAATCGTCTTGGCCGAGTTGGGCGCTAAAAACATCGGTGTCTAGGCCAATCACGCCATTCACCTCAATGATCGCAACCCGATTCACGCCGCTGCCCATGACGATTTCTTCCTGCCAGGAAGCCGCATTGATGGGGCCGCTGCTGCTGCCTCCTGCGGCGAGCAGCAGTGCAAAGCCGCCAAGCGGCAAAATGGCGCACGAAAGAACAATTCCAACCACAATCGAGAGAGCAATAAGCCAACCGCGTCCTTTCACAAACCTGCCTCCTCTACATGTAATGTATTTTGATGATAAATGTCTCACAACCGAATCCATGTCTGATGTCAGTATACACGTGATCGGCCTGCCGTGGAAAATCAGGCGGCAACAAGCAGATCGGTCGCTGCGACCCAGATCATAAGCGTGATGAGAGTCGCCATAATAATTGTTCGTCCGATTTGCCAACATCGCAAAGCCAACCGATGGCCCCAGCGCGCTGCTACGCCAAGGAGCAGCGCCAGTCCCAACGGTGGCAGCGGCATAAGCCAGGGCTGTGAGGCGAGCGGTGTCAGCCAGGGCAACGTTGCCAAGAGCACATGGCCTAGCGCCCGCAAAGCGCAACCCAGGCCTAATGCGTCTCTCGTATGTTCGCTACGAAACGGCCCAAGCTCTAACAGCGGCAACAGGGCGATACTCCAGCCAAGCGAACCCGCCAATCCAAGGAAGGGGGCGATATCGAACAAGCTTGCCTCTTGGGGCCAAACACGAGGGAGATCGTTCAGGCGCAGCGATCCGGTTGCCAGGGCCAACGCCAGGGCCGCCAGCAGCAGCAGCGCATAGCCTTCTAATAGCGCGCGCTGACGGATGGCGGCGTTTGGCGGTTCGGCGCGCCATGTCATCCATAGCAGCAAGCATTGCGGCCATTCGAGCAGAGCAAGCGTTACGGGCAAGTCAAGGCTATAGGGGAAGTCTACGGCGTAGGGCAGTGGCAAGAGACTAATCACGAGCAGTGGAGTGACCACAGCGCTCAGGATGACGAATGACCTGGCATCAAAGGCCTGGGTTGTTTGTAGTGTAGGAACACCTGTGTCGTTGGCTTCTCCCTGGCGTCGTTTGCTGCTTGCCAGCGCCCAGTCAAGTAGCCAAGCCAGACCAAGCGCGCTAAGGCCGCCAGGATAGATCAGGAGTCGGGGCCATGCCAGACCGAGTGTGCCGAAGAGCTCGCCCATGTTGAGAACCAAAAGCTAGGAAACGTTCAAACGTTCAAACGTTACTCGTTCCCCTCGTCTGCTCTCAGGCTAGCGTTTCTCGTCCGCCGCCAGTCGGCCCAGACGAGCATCAGCCGCATGACCAGCCAGACCAGGGCGCTGAGCACCAGCATCAAAACGAACAGGGCTATCGATGGAAGCGCCGCTGCTTGTTGCCTGTTTGTGTCAAGCGCGATCAGCCCGCCCCAGGGCCAGAGATTGATATCGCCGAATGGCGTCAAACCGCCTTGCAGTTGTTGCGTCACGGGGATGATCAACATCTGCACGATGCCCGGCGCCGCTACACCAAGCCCGGCGCTCAACAGCGCCGCCAGCCGGAGCCGACTGCCCGGCGGCGTTGTAATCGTGCCAGCAGTGCGGATCAGGGCCAGGGCAGCAAGAAACGCGGCCAGCCAGAGCGAACCGGCCAGCAGCCAGACAGATCCCGCTGCTGCCGCCCCAATCGCCATCCACGCCGAGACAAACGGTGCAGTTAGCGGAAGAATGCCCGACAACATCCAAACGCCCCACTGTGGGTAGTGCGTCTGGAGAGCAGCCAGCGTTAGATTGCCAGGTTCCGGGTTTGGTTTGTCTTGGTCCGCAGTACACAGCGCTTTGTGATCGTTCAAGCCCAACGCCAGCAACAGCACGACGAGCAACGCATAGCACGCAGCGGCCACACCTATGCCCGAGCCAAGACCAATTCCGGCCAGCGCCAGACTCAGATGCGTCTGCACCAGCCAGTCTGGCTGCATCCCGCCATCACGGCTTGCTAACGCTTGCCAGGCCGCCCAGAGCGCTGCCGCGCCGCCGATCAACAGCACCGCCAGCAGCCAGCCCAGATTCCATGGTCCCAGGCTGTACAGGCGCATCAAGGGATAGAACCAGGCTACTGTCAGGATGAGATTTTGGTTTTTGACGCCTCCAAATGCGCTGAGAATAGGGTTGGAGCTTGGGGTCGCGTTCGTGTTACTGAGCAGGCGTACATCCAAAATCCAAAATTGAGTAAAAGTCGCCAGGAATATAAACCAGAACACAAAGCTGGTCAAGCCGGCGCCGGCGCTCGGCAGGTCGTAACGCCAGGTTCCCGCCTGCATCCAGAGCGCAGTAATGGCCAGCACCAGGCAGAAGCAGGCAGTAATCTGGAGTATCGCACCTTGTGCGGTGCGCAGCGCGCGGAGCTTATCGCGGAGTCCGCCTGGCTCAAGGCGCAGTGTGCAGAGCGTAGCCAGCAAGTAGCCAAATGCAAGCGCGCGCAATTCAGTGACTGCGTAGGCGCCGAGGAGGGCAAGCGTGACAAGCAGGGTGCGAAGCGGTCGTTGGTCGCCGAGTATCAATTGAACCAGTGCGGCGAGGAGAGTCAGCAGCGCGAAGAAGGCGCTCAGGGCATCGCCGCGCAGCAAGCCGCCAAAACCAGCCGGTGCGAGCGGTGTATCGCCTACCAACCCAATCAGCCAGAGTGCTCCCAAAATGAGGAGCAGGTAGATGCCATGAAACGGGAAACGTGAGATATGGAACAGCAACCCCTGAGCTTTTCGCAGCGTGAACCGTGAAACGTAGTGCATGAAACGCAACCTGATGATCTGCGTTACCGTCGCACGCCGGTCGCCAGCTCTTGGTGCTTGTACTTGCAATGGTCGCAGTACGCCACGCGATACCCCGCGACCATGGTGCGCTGGAGCGTATGGCCACAGTGCGGACACGTCAGTTGCAGTACATTGCCAGCCCCTGTCACTACCGGGCGTTCATGCTCTTCAGCCGGCTGTTGTGTAGCAGTATCGTTCTGCTCATGCGAAGCAGCTGCGTACGTTGCTGGGTCAGGCACAAGCGGCGAATCGGCCTGCGCGGAACAAGGTTCGCTGGCATCATTGGCTGGCGTTGCGACTCGCGAGGTAGCGCCGTCATTCTGGTACAATGCAGCAGTTGAGCGCTTTGTCGCGTTGTTCTGAGCTTGCGGTGGATTCGTGATCGTGAAATCCCAGATCTGGCTCAAGCGCTCGACGAGCTGGGCATAGTCCAGCGCACCGCGCGAGCGTGGATCGTGCTCATAAATGGTGCGCCCCTGCGCGGTCGACTCGGAGAGGCGCACGTTGATTCGGATTGGAGGCAGGACCAGTGCGCCATAGGTCATCTGCAGATACTCCAGCAACTCGCCCGACTGGCGCAACCGCGAGTCGTACATCGTTGGCACGATGGCCCGGATACAGCCGGTATGATTTTTGATCCGTATGATTTGTTTGAACAGCAGCTCAAGCCCCTTGATGGAAAGGCTCTCGACCGTGGTGGGGACAAGCACTTCGTTCGCCGCAATCAGCGCGTTGATATTCAGCACCGTCAACGACCCGCCGCAGTCGATGAAAATAAAGTCGTAGTTGGCTTTGATGGGATGCAGCGCCTTCTCCAAAACGCGGCTCCAATCAGCGCGTTGCGAAATCGTTGGCTGGGCAGTGAGCAAGGTCTCGTTCGCGGCAAGCAGGTCGAGGTTTGGGCGAGCCGAGGTAATGCAGTCCTTCGGGTGCCTCCCGTCGACCAGCGCCTCATAGAGGGTCCGTCGCGGAGTCACGCCAAGGGCCAAGGAAAGGTTACCCTGGGCATCGACATCGACTAGGAGCACCCGCGCGCCCTTGAGAGCCAGGCCGGCGCTGACATTCACCACCGTTGTCGTTTTGCCGATACCGCCCTTCAGGTTGGTTACAGCAATGACTCGTCCCATCGCAGCGCTCCTCCTGGGCGTGTCTCTAGGGCACGTCAATAACCAAATAAAGGTAGTGTAGTGCAAGGGAGGGGTGCTGTCAAGGATAGATTGCTTGAAGGAGGAAAATGTGCGCGTTGTCTATGTTGGCACGCTCAGCGAATGTTCGCGTATTCCGTTGTTGGCGCTGCTTGCCGCCAAGATCGAGGTGGTTGGCATCGTCGTTCCCGATCTCGGGCAAGCCCAGCAGCGCGCGCCCATCCGCCGGCTTGATCCGGAAACGCCGGCGTCGTTGCTGCCGATTGCTACGCCCTTCTTCAATGCCACGATTGTCACCATTGGGTGGGAGCATCAGATTCCCGCATTCGAGGTTGGCGCGTTGGGCGACCCGGCGACGCTGGCAACATGGGCAGCGCTTCAGCCGGATGTCGTCTGTGTGACCTGTTTTCCGCGCCGCATCCCTGTTGAGCTCTTGCGCATACCCCGTTTTGGCTTTCTTAACCTGCATCCTTCGTTGCTCCCCGCATATCGCGGCCCGGTTCCGCTTTTCTGGATGTTGCGCAACGGCGAACAGGTAAGCGGCGTGACCTTGCACTGCATAGACCAATCGTTCGATACCGGCGACATTGTAGGCCAGGTCGCCTTTACGCTGCCAGATGGCAGTTCTGGTGCAGAGCTTGATCGCTGTTGGGCGACGTGCGGCGCGGAGTTGATGCTTGACGGGGTGCGTGCCTTGGGCGATGGTTCTCTCGTGCGC
>JAKSDJ010000984.1 GCA_022360155.1 Chloroflexales bacterium
ACCGAGACGCCGGCCCGCAGGAGAGTATTGGGCGCAACGCCGGCCCGGATCAAATCTTGGGCCGGAATCCCTGCCCGCACCAGATTTTCTACTTTCACACCGGCCCGCAGCAACACGCTGAGCAGCTTGTTGAGTTGCCCGATTTTGCTCAGATAGCGCACGATATAAGCAACGTAGATCGCCAGGCTAGCCCCGCCGGTGATAACACCAGAGAGCGCTACAAGAAGCTCAAAGAGCGTCCGCCCGGCTGCTTCGCCGTACCGCCCCTCCTGCCAGTCGGTAACGATCGGTTCGCCGAAGGCCTGCACCAAAGCGCCCATGACACCCCAAAAATCATTGCGCAATGCCTCAAGCAAAGCTCGATACAATGCTCGCGTGGCTTCGTCGCCGCTGATCAGCAATACAATGTCGCGAGCGGTCTCTGCTACCCCTGTGGCGAGATCTACCACCCCTTCTCCCACTCCAACCACGACACCTACGCCTTGACGGGCAGCCTCACCAACATGATGAACAATTTGTTCCTCTTTGGCGGAAACGAGCCAGGCGCCAGCCTTTCGTCCGGCGACCGCCGCAAATAGAGACAGCAGTGCGCCCACCCTCGCCGCATCTGGAAGCCACGGCGCGTGTTCAGAGGATAGGTCGACCGCTGTTTGCGGAACAACAGTGGTGAGTGCGGGGCCAAACGCCAGCGCTTCTGGTATTGTTAGCTGATCGGACTGGCCTGTTGGGACGTGATCCAGGATGACGCCATCAGGAGGAGCAGTTGTGATCGGCGCCTCCTCCGTGGTATGGCGCTGCTGGGCATGAGCGCGGGAAGCGCCCAAACCCATGAACACGCCCCAGGCAAGGCACATCCCCAACATCCATCTAGCCAGCCGGTCGCGCCGGTGTAGGATTGAGACGAGGCGACAAAGCTGTGTATACACCATACCCTCCTTCCTCTGAACCTATCCGCAAAGGGTTATGGAGGAGCATAGCCATGCGGTCGAACGGCGGAGCATAGCTTTTGAACTCTCCATAAATCACGAACGGCTGCCGATACGAATGTTTCGCATGGCGAAAGCATAGCCCGAATAGAAAAGCGAACACAATGCTAAAACTAGCGTTATGCGCAAGAGGTGATCATGGGCTTCTCGCGCATGCATCGCTGTAAAAAACAGCAATATCACAACGAATGTGAAAAGCGCAAAAGTCGTTATCGCACCGATGAATGAGTGCGAGCCGGTCCATGGCCTAATACTACAACGAGCCATGTCATTCTGAACGACGTGAAGAATCTCGTTGCCAAAGGTTGCAAGACCCTGCGCGGAGCCGGTCCTGAGCGCAGCCGAAGGGCTCAGGGTGACATCGACAGATCCCGTTCCGATGCGGTGCAGTATGAAGTCTCGTTATAGTACTAAGCAAACCGATTGCCACAGCGCCAATGATCGCGAAGGCGAAGGGATACCCCCAAGCAAACGAATGCGGCGGCGGAATGTTCCTCACATGAATGAGGCATTGAGATGGTAAAGCTGCCGACCAGCAGAGCAGAGCGGTCAAAGCAA
>JAKSDJ010000167.1 GCA_022360155.1 Chloroflexales bacterium
GCGGCGCGCTCGTCCATCTCGTTTGCGCAACCGGCGGTGAGATGGGGAGTGTTGCACCGCAGCTGCTAGAGGGCTATGGCTCGATCACTGCATTACGCAAGGCTGAATTGGACTGTGCTGCTGCTAAACTGGGACTTAGCAGCGTCCATATGCTAGGCTATCGCGACTCGGGCATGCCTGGCGCCCCGTCAAATGAACATCCCGATGCACTCGCCGCTGCTCCGTTAGAAGAAGTTACCGCCCGTGTCGCTCGCCTCATTCGCCAGTTACACCCCCAGGTCGTGATTACGTTCGACCCGATTGGCGGCTATCACCATCCCGATCATATTGCTATTCAACGCGCCACAGTCCAAGCATTCCACCTCGCCGGCGACCCTGGCGCATTTATTGATGACCTGCCGGCCTATCAACCGCAGAAGCTCTACTTTCACACATTCTCACGCCGCTTCCTGCGCCTGCTGGTGCGCTTATTCCCGCTTTTTGGACGTGACCCGCGCCGCATCGGCAAGAATCAGGATGTCGATCTCGTGGCGATTGCGGCTGCAGAATTTCCAATCCACGCTACTATTGATTTCTTGCTGGTCGCCGAACTGCGCGCAAAGGCTGCAGCATGCCACGCTAGCCAGGGCGGCGGCTCGATGCTGCTGCGTGGCGTTGCGGGATGGCTCTTTCGCCTTATGGGCGGCCGCGAGACGTTTATGCGCGCCTATCCCCCGCCTGAGCCTGGTCTGCGTGAGCGCGATCTACTCGCCGGAGTGCAATTCGATACCCTAGTGATGGAACCATCGTCTCAACGCTGATCTGGAAACAACGCCCGGAGTGCTGAGCAATCCTTGTCATACGACATTTAAACAGGCGTTCAACGCAGCGCTTCCAACTTGACCATTGCACCACATCTTCACCGCCCTTTCGAATCAGTACGGCTCACTGTGGAAGCGTTGAGCGGCTACCTGAATGAGAAATCAGCGGCGAAGCTTGTCTTAATCCTTGTTCTTTGGCTGCAACATGTTGCATATATGTATCGTCATTTGGATGAAGCTACGGTTTTAGAGTGTTCTGGGGGTGCTACGTATGGGTTTCTTGAGTTGGATTCTTTTTGGAGCGATTGTCGGTTGGATTGCCAGCATCATTGCGGGAACGAATGATCGACAGGGCTGTGTGCTGAACATTGTGGTCGGCATAGTGGGAGCGTTTATCGGCGGAGCAGCAATGACGTTCATCAATCAGGGACAACCTTTTGATTTTGGCTTCGATCTCGCCAGCTTCGTGGTGGCGATTATTGGTTCGCTCATCCTTCTGGCATTGGTTCGGGCGGCGCGCGGGCAAAGCAGATGATGGAAGTGACAAGCAACAGGTAACGAATGGTTTTGGCACAGGCGCTACGCGAAAAAATCGCGTAGCGCCTGCGTTTTGCTCCAGAGGTATGATCGGGCCTCTTTGCAGCCTTGTGTCAGTCATCCTGAAATCAATGCTTAACAAGACTCTCGCCTAACAAGACTTACAATTCAGGTTTTGTACGTCTGCGTTCGATGGTGACAACTACGGCAAGACCCGCCACGAGCGTCCCGCCAGCTAACCACCAGTTGCCGCTGGCCTGAAAGACAATCAGCGCCATGGCCAAGGTTAGCATGACGATGAGAAACCCGCCCATACCTTGCGACTGCAACGCCTCGGGTCGCACTGCGGATGTAACCTCTGCCTGATCATCATCGGCCAAAATGGACTCGCTCGCCCCGCGCTCCGACTCGAACACGCCGGGGGGCAGCGCGGCGCCAGGTATTGGGCGCTCACGGACCTCTTGGCGATAAGCGGCGCGCCAGTCGTACCCTGGCTGGATTTTGGCCTGGAAGAGATGAAACGCCGCACGTTGCAGATAGGCGGGGTGCCTGGCGCTGAGATCGGCGAGGTTATGCAGGTCTTCTGGACTGAACGCCACGTCGGCGCTATCGAGATAGGCTTCGGCGACGAGCCGCACCTCCGCCGGCGCAAACGCACCCAAATTCAAGGCGGCGAACGGCTCACTCAACTGGGGCGCGGGACCAGTAACGGCGGCAACCAGCATCAGACTCACGCCCTCGTTTCCCTGCTGCGCTGCGTCGCCCACGCGCCGCGCCCGCCTACTCCGCACCATCCGCACCAATCGCTCCAGCAGCAATTCACCCCACCCCGCCGTAATCGCAGCGTCGGCGTTATCCAAGCACAGTAGAACCGGCCCGTCAACAGTCAGCAAGGCGACTTCCAGCGCAGCAGCAGTGTTGCCACGATTCTGCAACGCCTTGACCACCAGTTCATAGAAGTCCACCTCGCTCGTAAGAACAGCCAGATCGACGTAGTAAGCCCTGAGATCGAGCTGCTCCATTGCTATGGCAGCCGACTGCACGATATGCGTCAGCAACGATGACTTGCCGATTGCCGGCGACCCAGTGATCAGGACCGGGCGATGCGTTTCAAGACGATCGAAAATGATCGAGAGTTCGCGCCATCTTCCGGCGAAGCGTTGCGGGTTGGTAATTCGGTCTCGCTCAATAAAAGGATTCATGACATACGAGCGACGCAGACTACAAGCTGATTGGCCAGCGTTTAGCGCTCATTGCTGCGCAAGTGCCACCGCTCGATATTCCAGAAATACAGCGGCGAGTTGAGATTAACCGGCCCATCGAGCGTCGTCACATCGTCATTCAAAGCCACCAGTATCCGATCAGCCCACAAATACAGATAAGGGAGCTGTTCGGTCACCCGATCCTGAGTCTGGCGATAAGCGGCGACTCGCGCATCCAAATCATAGAGTTGGCGAGCAGCCTGAGCCTGATTGTCGTAGGCCGAGTCGTCGAAGGCGACAAAGTTCCGCGTGATCCGCTCATCAGCAGGCCCCTGATTGATCTGACTCGAATGGAAAAGCGCAAAGTCATCGGGGTCATAGTAAACAAAGTCGGCGAAGTCGGGATCACCCGCGCCATTACGCCAACTGCCCAAGAGCAGGTCGAAATTGTATGGCGGGGCGTATTTCGAGAGGAGGGTCGTTTCGAAGTCTGCCGGTTGAACTTCGATCTGCATACCAATACTCGCTACCGTCTCGGCAATACGCTCGGCTGCCGCCACCCGCCGATCATCGTCGCCGCGAACAAAAAGTTGCGCGGTCAGAGTGACACCCTCTTTCTGGCGAATCGTTGAGCCGGCGGGCAAAGTCCAGCCCGCCGCTTCAAGCATAGTGCGGGCTGCTTCGAGATCGGCTGCGTTGGCAGGCTGAGTAAGGTCGGCCCAAGAGCCCGGCACAGCACTGCTCGCGATGGGGATGCCCTGGCCTTTGGTCACCGCCTCGACCAGACGCGACACGTCAAGCGCTTGAGCAAGCGCCTGGCGAAGGCGTACATCAGCGAATGGTCGCCCTTCGCGGAGGTTAAAGCCGAGAAAGTAATAGCCATTCTCAGGGTAGTGAGCCAAACGGGCATTTTCCAGTGTTTCGGAGATGCTGCGCTCAAATCTCCACGGCACTTCGGCGAGGAGCAATTGTTCGTCGGAGAGAGCGCTGATCGCCACCTCGTGATTAGGCGCGACAATGAACGCCGCCCGTTCGAGTAGCGGCTGACCACCGTGAAAATTCTCATAGCCGCTTAGGATGATCGACTGGTCAGGGATGCGGTCGGCCAACATAAAAGGACCGCTGCCAATCGGAACGTCCCAAAAGTCGAGATCGGCGATGTCGCTCTCGGCCAGCAGGTGACGCGGCAAAATGGGAACGGTCAGATAGGCTAGCAAAGGAGCGTAACGCTCGGTCAATGATAACACCACGGTGCTGCTGGTTGGTATTGTAACATCAGCAATATTGTGCAGTTCGGCAAGCAGCGCTGTACTCGTCATGGGCAGTGATTGTAACGCGTCAAGCGTAAATTTCACATCATTGGCGTCAAGCGGCTGGCCATCATGCCAGGCCAAGTCGCTGTTCAGAGTAAACGTCAACACACGGCCATCGGCGGAGGCTTGCCACTCGCGCGCTAGGTCCGGTTGGGGGCGTAATCTGTCATCAAGTTGCACCAAACCGCTATAGAGCAAACTGATCACTTGCTCTTCGCCTCGTGAGCGCGGCTGCCAGGGTTGTAGCTCCGGGATATCTTTAGCTAAGCGTATGGTCAGATTACCGCCCTGCGGCAGCGACGTAGGGCTTGGCGCAGGGGTTGACGTTGGCGGTGACTGGGTTGTAATGGATGGCAGATCTTGGGCGATAAAGGAGCAACCAACCAAAAAGGCGGTAAAGATCAGCGCACAGAGGCTGCTGAGCCAGAATAGACGGTGAGTTGGTATTACATTCATGGCCCAATATTATAGCATAGCGCAAGTTTGATGCGTTTAGAAAAGGTTCTAGGATGATTAAAGCGACCTGACCATTTTATTTGTTGTAGGGCGGCTGCGAGCCGCGCTGGCTCTCTTGTAGAGAGCAATTTGATGTGCGGCTACAAGCCGCACCTACATATTTGACGTATTTTCGCGGCCCCACAACCACTCCATGCTGGTGCGACGTAACGCCAAGCTGCAACCAGACCCGCGAACCGTTCGTATCATTCATACGGCAATCAAGCATCGTGTGCAGCGGAGGTCAAGCGGTGAGTCTTGCACATTTCTCCCAGGGATGGCGTCAGCGCGAAGTGATACTGGTTTTGGCGTTGGGGCTGATCTCGATATTTCTCTGGCGGATTCCTTTTCTGGGCATATTCTTCTATCCATTTCATCTCTTCGGCACTTTCGTCCACGAAATCAGTCACGGTATGGCGGCGGTTGCGACAGGCGGCGATTTCCAGCGCTTTGCCGTCAATCCCGATCTGTCGGGCGCCGCCCAATCGCGGGGCGGCGTGCAATGGATTATCAGCAGCGCGGGCTATGTAGGCAGCGCGATCTTTGGCGGCTTGCTGGTCATTCTCTCGGCGTGGGGCGCGCCTGCCCGTAGCGTGTTGTTCTGGCTAGGTATTACGCTTGGCTTGCTCTGCCTGCTGTTTGTACGTAATTTTTTCGGCATCTTCACGGGGCTGGCTATCGCTGCCGGCCTGGTTTTCGCCGGGCAGCGCCTGAACTCGCTCTGGGCCGATGGTCTGCTGCTGTTTCTCGCAGTCCAGATGATGCTTAACGCAATGAACAGCCTTTTCGATCTTGTCCTGCTCTCGACCGCCGCCCCAAGAGTAACGACCGACGCAGTCATTATGGCCAACACCACAGGTATTCCGGCGGTAGTCTGGGCCGTGTTGTGGACGGGGATTTCGCTGGCCTGCCTGACCGGCTCGCTGTATCTGGCGTATCGTCGCGCGCCGACGCTGCCAGCAGAACAATCGGTTGTGGTGTGACGCTAGCGATCAGCGGGTCGCGACCACTACTTCGCTCGGAAACCCCATCTGCACCACCACATGCCGCGAGATTTGGCAGAAACCAGCCTGGCAGACCAGCGCGGCGAGTTGGAGCGGGCGGCAGCCGCCGCATGCGCTCGGACGAAGCGCATAGGCCGTCTTCCACATAGCCACAACCGTTCGGCTCGGCAGGTCGACCCCTTCGGTCAGCGAGACCAGCGCCATGCGCCCGCCGGGTTTGAGAACACGCCGAAAATCGGCCAGGAGAGCGGGGATATCGGCCAGAGGAATGAGATCAATCAAGTAGGAGGAAAACAATCGGTCGAAGCTTGACGCAACAAAAGGCAGGGCGCACGCATCCGCCTTACAGAGTTGCGCCCCGGTGCGCGCGCGGGTCAGATCCAGCATCACGGGCGAGAGGTCGAGGCCAATTGCACGGCCTCCTGGAGTAATAGCGTCTTGAATATGAATATGCTCTTTGCCCGTCCCCACACCAACATTCAGCACGCGCTGGCCTGGATGGAGATCGAGCAACTCCAAAGCATGCACCTTCGCCTGACCTTCATACCACTCGGCCAGGTCGTGACGCACTCCCAGGCGATCATAGAAATGCTGCGCTTCTTCGCGGGTTATCGTGTTATCGATCATCGTGCTTGCTATTGTACCGCAAAGGGAGTGAAAGGTAAACCGGATCATTACTATCTGCGATATATTTCCGCATGGGGGCGGCTTATCGCGATTATGGAGCGGTATAACCCCATACCATCAAAACAAACTTTTCCTGTGCATCGATAGCGTAAACGGTATGATTGTAGGGCGCTTGCTCTAGGCATGTTGGACAGCCGCTATGGGAGATTATCGTATTTCCATAATCAATAATCCAGTATGGTCGATTCTCAATCCGGTTGATCACCTTCCCCGTATTCTGACAATTATCTTCAATACAGCGCTTTACCGGAACGTTACATGGACCAACCCATCCGGCGCATTCTGAAGAGAGCGCTTGTTGATTATCTCCTGTGTCCAAACCTAAAGTATCTCCCGGTCGCCCAAGAGTGAGTTGACCATAAAGCGCTCGAACAGTAACGGGATTGTCTTGGAAATCTCCTCCTAAGCCCCAAACAACGCCGGAGTCTCGTACTACTTGCATCGCTTCCTGTTGCGTGATCAGCGGCGCTGCCTTGGTAAAGCGCAAGCTGAGGTTCGTATGACGAGATAGATTAAATGCATCAATGGCAATGTCCCGCATAGTATCGCCTTCCTGAAGCAATGGAGCCATAGGCTCAACAACGACATCCATCGGTTCAAGCCCGTTTGGTCCCTGGCGTAACGTAAAGCGGAGCGTCGCCCCATAAACGCCCTCGGGGGTAAATACCTGCATTGTCCAACGAATAGTGTCACCAATCCTATCCTGAAGCGGGATGTCGGCGGGAAGCTTCACACCCCCGCCGGTCCGCCCAGCGTGATCGCCGCTTTGAATCTGGTGGTATGCTCCCCCACACACCGTGCTGAGTTCCGGTTCGATCCTGCAACGCCAGGTGATCGGCCCTTGGAGCGGCGGGCCGTGGTAGCCCCAATCGGCATACACGCCGATACCGGGGAGGTCGCTGTAAGCCCATGGGCCGAGGGTTGTGTCAGGACTCAGGATGGGGTCGTGGTAAAGCCGAAGATCGAAGGTGAACGGTCCATCGGTGATTGTTCCGCCATCCCGTGTCTGGACTGGCGTTGGTTGCGGCGGTCTGGGCATTGCCGTTGGCGGCGGGGGAAGCTCGCCGGGCAGCGGGGTGCGTGCTGGCGGCGAACGATGATCGAGCACCGTGCTCTCGGGCAGCGGGGTGTAGCTGAAGAGGCTTGGATCGAGGACCGGGTTGTAGGCGACATGGGCGACCTCCATAGTACGCACCTGCGGCGCACGGTTTGTTATGTGCAAGATCGATTTGAGCACGACGAAGGTTTCCTTGTCGATCCACAGGGTGTCTGGCTTGTCCGACGCTGGAACCGCGCACTGGTTCGCGTTCAGGGTGATGATATAGGCGGGACGGTCAACAATGATCGCTTCGCCGGCCATGGTGGGATCAGCGCAGGTTTTGGCCCGGCTTACAAACGTGTCAAGATCCTCCGCGCCGAACAAGGGATAGCCGTCTTTGCCCTCCCCACCAAAGACGCCGGACGTTATCTGCACCCTGGGCGGTTGGCCTTCCACCGACCAGATGCTCTGTCCATCCGCTATCGTCAGTTGCGGGGCGTCGTTGGCGAGTCTGGTCGGTGATGTGAAGCGCTGTTCAAAGCGCCAGCGGTTGGGGGCTTCGTACCAAATTTGGAGTTCGAATTGAGTTACGTTTGCGCCTGGCATATCTGTAGTTTGATTGATGGGTGCGACGGTAATGTGTTGGGTCATGACAAAGCGCTGAACGCCGCTCCTCGCAATATCTGTCGCAATCTGCTGCGCCCGCGCAAGGATCTGCTGAGCATTTGCCGCTGGGGGGCGTAGCATCCAGCCAATGACTCCAATGAGGAGCAGGATTAGCAGGGCGGCTGCCGCGAAGCTGAAGCGGCGCCAAGCGCCGGCGAAAGACCGCATAGAGTAGCGTAGACGGCATTGTAGCGCGCCAGATTCGCAGGATGGGCGCGAATGTTTGGCAGCTTGAGCCTGACGAATAAGATCCTGGCGCAGCCGCTCAGCAAAGGCTTGACTCGGACCGGGCGGGCGATGGGTGAGCAGTTGCTGGGCGAAGGCAGCCAGGTCCGGATCAAGATCAGCAGGAGGTATGCTCTCCTGATCGTGGTCAAGGGCGGACCAGTAGCGATCCAACTGTTCGATCTGCTCCTGTTCAGAGTGATTCATCGCGTATCTCCCTCTCGGTGCAATCGGTGGGGCGGAGCAAGCTGCGCAAACGATTGATCGCTCGATAGCGCAGCATCTTGGTCGCGGCGATGCTTTTGCCTAAAACACCGGCGCTCTGTTTGCTCGACCATCCCGCAAGCTGGAGTTCAATGGCAGTGCGTTGCTCCTCTGGCAGCGTGCTGAGTGCGCTACGCAGGGCCGAACGGTCGGCCTGAGTCATCACCAGTTCTTCTGGCGTGGCCTGCGGATCGGTCAGTTCGGCTGTCGAAGCGAGCCGTTGCGTTGTCCGGCGCCGGCGGCTCGTGTCGATCACGTGGTTGTGCGCGATGCGGAAGAGCCAGCCGGGGAACGAGCCGCCGCGATAGGTATGGAGGTTGGCAAAGGCCTTGAGAAAGATCTCGCTTGTAGCATCCTCAGCATCCTCATGGTTCCCCAAACGCAGATGACAGTAACGATACACAGGATCAAGATAGCGTTCATAGAGCTCGGTAAAGGCATGGGGCTCGGTGCATATTACAGCGACCAGCGCCTCATCACTGCGCGGCCGGCGCGGCTGCGCTTCGACCCGGATTTTGTTTTCGCATGAGCTTGGGCGTGACACAACCCGCTCCCTTCGGGATCGACCAGATTCATGATTCAAGACGCAGCACGGGCGTCAAAGTAACAGTTATTCGCTTGGATTTGTTCCCATTGCGCAGATTCTCTGTGATTCCATCCCAACATTGCCGGCCTTCACTATACGATCCGCCATCATGCTTTACCATCCCTAGCGCATCATAATGCGCTCTAGCAATGATGTTGAAGGCGAATCCGTAAGGCTATGGTATAATCAGCCCGAAGACGTAACCGCATAAGAGAAAAGTTTAAACAGAGGGGAGGATTGCATCTAATGGCGATGCACATTGTTGTGTGTATGAAACAGGTGCCGCGCGACAACTCGGTCAAGATCAACGCTGACCTGAGTATCAACGCCGACGGCATCGAAAAGATTATCAATCTGTTCGATGAGTATGCTATCGAAGAAGGATTAACCTGGAATGAGAAGCACGGCGGTAAGCTGACCGTCCTCTCGATGGGCAACAGCGAGTGGATCGAACAGCAGCGCCGTGCGCTGGCGATGGGCGCGACCGATGCACTGCTCTTGGAAGATCCTGCTTTCGAGAAACTTGACACCTTGAGTGCAGCGCGCGTTGTCGCTGCCGCAATCAAAAAACTCGGCGACGTTGACCTGGTTTTTGCCGGGCGGAATAGCACCGATGATGAAAGCGGCGCATTTGTCCCTTCGCTTGCGCGCCTCCTTGGCTGGTCACAACTCACCTACGCCGGGAAAGTTCTCGACGTGGATCCGGCGGGCAAGAAAATGAGCGTCGAGCGCCATCTGGAGACAACGATCGAAACGGTAACGGCCAGTCTACCAGCGGTGGTTAGCGTCATCAAGGATATCAACCAGCCACGTTATCCCTCGCTGCTCAAGATCAAAAAGGTCGCCAAAGTAACGCCGCCGGTGATGAGCGCCGCCGACTTGGGGCTCAGCGCCGCCGATCTCACGCCTGCAGTGACGATTGCAACGCGGGTTCCGCCACCGCCGCGTCCATCGGGCGAAATGATCGACGGCGCTGATACAACCGAGAAAGTTCAAAAGCTAGTCAGCAAGCTGCTGGAAAACCAGGTTATCTGATATGACGCCTGACGAGTGATAGAGCTACATATTATAAGCACGGCGCTTATCATCCATTGATTCGGCGCTTGTGGCTTGAGAGGGGGATATTATGCCAGGAGTGTTAGTCTATATCGAGCAGGTTGGCGGTGACATCGCCGCGATCTCACGAGAGTTGTTGGGCAAAGGCCGCGAATTGGCCGATGGCATGGGTCAGCCCTTGGCGGCGCTGATCATTGGGGCGCAGGCCGGAAATCTGGCGGAACGCGCTTTCGCCTTAGGCGCCGACAAGGCTTACGTGGTCGAAGACGCAGCGCTGGCAAGCTATACAACTGATGGCTATGTTGCTGCTGCTACCGCAGCGGTCAAAGAAGCCCAGCCTGAATTGCTGCTGGCCGGCGCAAGCTTTCAGTTGCGCGACTTTGCGGCAGCGCTAGCCGCAGACCTTGGAACCGGCGTTGCCATCGATGCTACGAACGTTTCGGCTGAGGGTGGTCAGTTCAGCGCTATACGGCCATCACACGGCGGCAACGTGATCAACACGATGACCTTTACTTCGGCCCGTCCGGCGATCGTGGCGGTGCGCAAACAGAGCTTTGCTGAAGCTGCCGAACAATCCGGACGCAGCGGCGAGACCGTCAAGATCGCAATGCCCGCTGCCGAGATTCGCACCGAAGTCGCCAATACCGCCGAAAAGTCCGGCGCCGTCAATCTGACCGATGCGGCGATCATCGTTACTGGCGGGCGGGGTTTGGGCAGCCCAGATAATTATTTCAAGCTGATCCCGCCGCTTGCCGCCGCCTTTGGCGGAGCCTACGGCGCCAGCCGCGCCGTCGTGGATGCAGGATGGGTGCCGTACGAACACCAGGTTGGACAGACCGGAAAAACCGTGAGCCCCAAGCTCTATGTCGCCTGTGGCGTGAGCGGCGCTATCCAACACCTTGCCGGTATGCGCACCAGCCGGAATATCGTCGCTATCAACAAAGACCCCGATGCGCCGATCTTCCGCGTCTCCACCTATGGACTGGTTGGCGATGTCAACGAAGTGTTGCCGTTGCTGACCGACAAATTGAAGGAGCGGCTAGGACGATGACGTCTGGTTAGATAGCGGACTGAGACCGATTATCTGGTCGCTTTTCCATTGGCATTATGATCTGTAAGCGGCGGAGATAGCGTGTAAAACGCTGCCTCCGCCGCTCTGTTTATAGGCGGAGCGCGAAATCAACCACAAACGAAAGCAAATATGTTCGATTTTCCTCTTGACAGCAGCTTGCCGATACGTTACCATATGGTCACATATGAACGACGATGATCTGACCCCCATATGGCACGCCTTGTCTGACCCAAGCAGACGCAAAATCCTGGATCTATTGAAAGAGCGCCCGCGCACCACGGGTGAGTTGAGCGCTGCTTTCGAGGTATCGCGCTTTGCCGTGATGAAACACCTCAACATTTTGGAGCATGCCGGGCTGGTCGTAATCAGGCGGAGTGGCCGCGAGCGCTGGAATCATCTCAATGCAGTACCGCTGCAACGCATCTACGAGCGCTGGCTACGGCCGTACGAGGCTCAGTGGGCAACGTCGTTACTCCGACTCAAGCAGTATGTCGAAACAACACAAGGAGGATCTTCTATGACCGAGCAAACTGCTGTCGCTGCAATCGGAACACTGCACATCGAACAGGAAATGACCGTCGCCGCCCCGCCAGAACGAGTCTTTGCCGCATTGACCAAGGATATCGCAGCATGGTGGGGCGCGCCCTATTTGATCTCGGATATGGCCAAGGCGCTCGTGTTGGAACCGCGACCCGGCGGGCGTTTCTATGAGGACTGGGGTGAGGGACAGGGCGGTTTGTGGGCGACCGTAACCTCACTCAAAAACAACGAGTATATCGAGTTGAACGGTCCACTCGGCATGCAGGGCATCGTGCAAGGCGTCATTCGATTCGAACTCACAGCCCGCGACAATACAACGATTGTGAAGCTCTCGCATCGCGCAATGGGCGAAATTAGCGAGCAGAATCAAGCGAGTTATACCGCTGGTTGGCAAGATCTGTTGGAGACCCGTCTGCGCGCCTATGTAGAACGAGGCGTGCATTATGGCCTCGGACACGAACCGCCGCCCGCCTAACATGAACATAGCCGGTAGCCGCTCAAGGTTGACAGGTTGGCAGGTTGGCACGTTCGCATGTTCGGCATCTCACGCAGGCGCCACACATACAAATACGAGAAAGGGCGCTCAGTCATCTGCTGGCTGAGCGCCCTTCTCGTGTTGAGTATGATTGTAGCTATATAGCCAATGTAGGTGTGGCTAAAAGCCGCACGTCAAGTCTCTCCAAAATAGCGTCAGCGTAGCTTTCAGCCACGCCCACAGAGAAAACCCAAACCGTAAAATCACGTTGGTCATTCTGA